>CAMFHW010000013.1 GCA_945952175.1 uncultured Phenylobacterium sp.
GGTGTCGAGCGCGCCATGGCGCGCCGCGATGCGATCGCGGCCGATATCGAGCACCTGGTCGGTCAGGTCGCCCAGCCCGGCCTTCAGCTCGAACAGACATTGCCGCAAGCTGGCGCGCGCCTGTTCCTCGGCCCGGTCGCTCCAGAGCAGGCCGCAGAGACGGTCGCGCGGCGCCCCGGCGGCGCCCTCCAGGCAGACCACGGCCAGGAGACTGCGCGCGCGACGGCTGGTCAGCCGGATCGGCGCCTCGTCCGCGGTCAGCAGCTGGAAGCCCCCCAGCAGCCGAACACGCGCCAACGGTCGTGTCGAAGCGCGGTCCCCCATGAACTCGTCGACTCCGCAAATCCTGCGGATGTCATGATACGGACGGCGCCGCAGGTAGGCCAGCGTTCGCCGAACGTGTTTAGGACTGTCGAACGCGGAAAGGGCGCCGTGGGGGTGTGGGACCCCTACGGCGCCTCCCAGGGACGTATTCGTCCCCCCTTCGCGCCCGGCGACCTTGAACCGGGCGGCGAAGCTCAACGCGCGCTGGCGAGCTTGGGGGCCGGCGCGGCCTTGTTGTCGAACAGCGCCGCCAGGCGCGGGTTGTTCATGCTGGCGACGGTGCGGGCGGTCACCTCGTGGACGCAGGGCTTGTAGATGCGCTTGCGGTCCAGGACCTGGCTGGGTTCGCCGCCGCAGACCTTGCCGGCCGCGGTCTCGATCCGTTGCAGCAGGATGCGGGCGCCGCTGGTCGACTGGCTGTCGATGCCAGCGACCGAGACCTTCACGCTGGGGATCTCGGCGGACTGGGCGTGGGCGGCGGAGGCGGCTGCGAGGGCGAACGTGGCGATGATGATTTGCTTGAACATGACGATATTCCCTGTTTGCGACTGCGTTGGTCTTGGAGCCGCCCGGTGCTCGGTGCGCCGCTCGGCTTGCAGGGAGGTTTTCCGACAGTCGCGTCTGGACGATCGTCAGGCGCGCGTCAGACCTTCGTCAAAAGTGATGGCTTTCGGCGATTTTGAGCATCGCTTTGCGGTTCGCCACGGCCACGATGGCGCAAGCGAGGCCGCAGGCCTGCTTTGTGGATGGCCGCGAACTGTCTGCTGGCGCCTAACGTCAGGTTTCGGCCCCACGCCTTGGGCTTGGAAACGGCGGGGAGGAGGCGCTGCCGCCGGGCGGCCTCCGACCGCGCCCAGCCTTCACATGCTGGGGGAGGCGTCGCGCGGCCGTGCGTCGGCGTTCGTACTGGCTTCGCGCTGGGATCGTGCGAGCACGGTCAGGGCTTCGAGGATGTCGGCCGCCCGGCCAGGATTCGACGAGCGGACGAAGGGCAGGGACTCGTCGCGCACGCCTTTCCAGGCGTAAGGGTCGACGCCGGCGATCATCTCGATGTCGCGATAGTCGCCGCGGCGGACCGGCGGAAATCCGACCGACCAGGGGAGCAGGGACGCGGCGCTCATATAATGGGTGACGAAGGCGCGCCGATAGCGGCCAGCGGCCTGGTTCGGCAGGGAGCGGTGCAGCAGATAGCCGTTGAAGAACACCGCGCCGCCGGCCCTGATCTCGGCGGGCGTCCCGCCCTCGCGTTCGAAGGGGTGATCGAAGGCTTCCTCGGATGCGTCGAAGCGCGGATCCTCGTGCGGCCGCGTCGGCCAGAGGACGCCGGGCCGATGTGAACCGGGATGGAACCACAGGCAGCCATTGTCGATCCGCGCGTCGTCCAGTGCGATCCAGACCCCGCATAGCGAGCGGTCGCGCGTCGGAATGAAAGTCTCGTCCTGATGCCAGGCTTGGCCGGGCTTTCCGCTGGCCTTCACGAACATCATGGTCTGCATCGCCTTGACGTTCGGCCCGATCAGGGTGGTCAGGACCTCGGCGATCCGCGGATGGCGCATCGCGTCGCGCATCGGCTGGGAGATCTTGTGGGGGAAATGGATCGCCAGGACGTCCGCGTTCACCTCGTCCACCGTGCGGTCGCCCTGCGGCTTGGCGCCGAGGACCGCGCCGCGGCGGCCCGTGGCGATGTCGAACGCTTCGGCCTTCAGGGTCTCGACCTCCTGAGGATCAAGGAGGTCTTCGACGACAATGAAACCATCACGCTCGTAGGTCGCGGCGAGATGGGTGAGCGGCGTGTTCACGGGATGACCTCCTCCGATGGAGCGGACTTGCGACTGACGAGATTTCGGCGGGCGGCGTCGAAGCAATCGCGGGCGATCTGGCAAAGCCGGCTCGCCTCGGCCCAGCGGTCGACCTGCTCCTCGCCGTGGCCGTCGAGCCGGGCATAGTTCAGGGCGTGGACCCGGCCATCCAGATCGATCGCGGCCGGCAGCAACTCGGGTGCGAAGACGATCTCGTCTCCGGCGCTGGCGCGCTTCAGGAAGCCATCGAAGCACCGGGTCCAAAGCCGCCGGAAATGTTCGACATGCGGCGCTTCCTCCGCGCCTTCGATGGCGACCTGCATGCAGCAGGAGTCGCCGATCCGTCCATGTATGAAGCGGACACGCTCGAACAGCGGCGCCAGCGCCTGAAGTTTGGCGTCGAAGTCGCCATAGGTCATCTCGTGCCCGGTGTACCAATGGGAGAGATCGGCGTTGAACCGCAACTCCGGGAACCGGCCGATGAGGTCGAGCGTCCGCCGGATGTCCTGGGTGATGGTGGCCCGATGGGTCTCGATGAAGAGCGGGTAGCGCTCACGGACCGATGCTTCCAGAACGGCCTCGACCAGGCGGCTCGCCTCGTCGTCGGACTCCAGGCCCGCGCCGACATGCAGGGTCGTGGCCTGGAACCCCCACCCGCGATGCTTCGCGCAGGCCTTGGCCGCCTGGTGCGGGGCCGTGATGCGGGCCATGCCCGTCATGGGAAGACCGCAGGCGAGGACGTCAGGCCGCGGCTCGCGGTCCTGCAGGCCTTGGTATCCCGCCGCCAGCAAGGCCGTGGGGACCTCTTCGGGCCGCCGCGGGCCTGACCAGAGCGCCGGCGGGTTGAGGAGCGTGCCTGCGTTCAGATCGAGCCGAAGCGCTGGCGGATCCTGGCGGCCGGAATTGATCGCGTCCGGGACCATGGCTAACCGTCGGCGGGGGTGTCGGCCTGGCAACGGAAGCTCTCCGCCTTGGCGGGGTCGCCCGTCCCGTCGTAGCGCGGCCAATGGCGATGCTCGCAGAGCGGCCGTCGCCGGCCATGTCCGACGGCGGAACCGTCCGTCATCGTCAGGTCGCCAGGCGCCAGGTCATGCTCCGCCCAGGCCTCCAGGACGCCCAGGGGATCCCAGATGGGCAGAAAGGCGCCGGCCCCGTGGCCGTAGCCGGGGATGACATAAAAGCGGGCGAACTCGCGGACCGCGGCCGCGCCCATCGTCCGTTCCAGGACCTGCCAGGCGGCCTCGGTCGCGCGGTGGCTGACCAGCGGATCGGCCAGGCCATGGTAGACGATCAACTTGCCGCCGCGATCGCGGAAGGGCCCAAGCCCGCGGTCGTCCGCGTCCAACATGTCCGTCACGCGATCCAGCCGCGGACCGAGCCGGCCGGGATGGGCGGGATCCAGGGACCCGGGATCGAAGGCGGGATCGCGGGCGATGGCGTAGCGGACGAGCTGGTCCCAATAGAGCGCGGCGAGTGGCGCGCCGCGTGGCGGCGGCAGGCCAGGCGCATGGGTTCCCAGTTGCCCCTCGTCAGCGATCTCGGCCCCCGCCAGCACGGCGTAGCCGGGATAGCCTCGTCCCTGCAGACGGGTTGGTCCCGGGAAGACGAAAGGGCCGGCATAGACGCGAAGGGCTTCGATCTGGGCGTCGGACAGGCATGCGTCGCCCGTGTCGAAACCGCTGGCGCAACGTAGTGTCAGGGGGTCGAAACGGCAGGCTTCGACATTCGCGACGACGCCGTCCGAAAGCCCGTCGAGGCGGTCGCAGGCGCGCACGGCCGCAGTCTCGACCAGAAGGCGTTTGGCGGGATTGGGATAGGCGCCCGGCGCGGCCAGCGCGCGGCGGATCGCGCCGAACGCCAAGGCGTTGGTCCCGGCCTTCCAGAACGGAAAGGCGGCGATCGCGCCGTCGAAGTCGCGCGGCCAGCGCTGGACGGCCACCAGCGCCTCGCGCCCCCCGTTCGAACTGCCGGCGAAATAGGTGCGCGCGGGCGGGCGTCCATAGCGCCGCGCGATCAGGGCGATGGCGACGTCGCGGGTCTTCTTGATCGCGTCGCCGGCATAGTTGGCGAGAGCCTCGTCGTTCAGGGCGAAGGCCCCGTCGACGGCCGGCGTCGGCAGGTCGGGGTTCTCGGCCTGATGGCCGGAGTCGCTGCCGAAGGTGGCGTATCCGCGCATGAGCGGGGGCGCCACGCGTCCGCCAGGCAGGTCAAGCAGGGGGCCGGCCGTGTCGGGGATCGCGCCGTCGAAACCGCCGCCGCCCTCCATGAAGGCCTTGCCGTTCCAGGATGTGGGGAGGTCCAGCTCGAAGCGGATATCAGGTGCGCGCCGGTCGACGGGCCGGATCGCGCCCAGGACCCTGCAATACTGCGGCGCTCGGCGTCCCGGCGCCTCAGACGCCTCGACGAGGCGGGCGTCCAGCACCGTCGCGCCCCGGGTCGGAAGTCCGATCCGGCTGGACGGCAGGGCGGCGCCCGACAAGGCCTCGCACGCCTGCGCCGCCGACGGCGGCCGGGCCTGGGCCGTGAGGGGCGCGGGCGCCAGCGCGAGGCCGGCGGCGAGGGCGAAGCGCCAGGCCACTAGAACCGCGCCCTCAGCTCGACGCCGACCTGCCGCGGGGCGCCGTAGGTCCCTTCGAGCGCACCGAAGCCGTCCACCGCCAGCATGGACTCCCAGTAGGCCTGATCGAAGAGATTGTTGGCGAACAGGCGCACCGAATAGCGCTCGTCGGGGCTGTCCCAGATCAGGTTGGCGGCCACGACCGCGTAGCCCGCCTGGGACTCCGCGGGCATGTTGAACTCGCGGAAAAAGATCCTCGAACGCGCCGTCACGTCGGCGCGCGCGGTGAGCCTGCCGCGTTCGGTGGTCTCGGTACGGTAGGCGAGCCCCAGGCTGCCCGACCACTCCGGCGCGTTGGGCAGGCGTCGGCCGTCCAGGTTCTGCGGTCCAAGTTGTGGGTTGAGGGAGTCGGTGTTGGTGAAGCTGCCGAACCGGGCGTCCAGCCAGGTCACGCCACCGTTGACCGTCCAGTGGTCGTCGAGCGCCCACTGGCCTTCGGCCTCCACGCCCTTGACGGTGGCCGAAGCGGCGTTGGTGATCCGCGCCGCGATGCCGACCACCTGGGCGAGCTGGAAGTCTTGATAGTCGTACCAGAAGCCGGCCAGATTCAGCCGCGCCCGCCCGTCCAGGAACTGGCCTTTGAAGCCGGCTTCGTACGAGGTGATCTTCTCCGGGTTGAAGGGATTGTCGCAGCCGGAGAGGTTCACGCCGCCGGACTTGAAACCGTTGGAGACGGTCACGTAGGCCTGACGGCGCTCGGCCAGTTGGTACTGGGCGCCGGCGCGGTAGGTGACCGAGTCCCAGGCGAGGTCGTCGCGCTGCGCCGGGCAGACGTCCAGCAGCGAGACGCGTCCGGCCAGCAGGCCCGCGTCGTTATGATGGACGACCGTCAGCTCGTCGCGCGACCAACGCAGGCCGCCGATCAGGCGCAGGCGGTCGGTGGCTTTCCAGGTCACGTCGCCAAAGGCGGCGTAGGCGTCGGTGTCCGATCGTGGATTGCCGAAATGGAGGAAGAAGCCGGGCGGCAGGGGCGCGAAGCCCAGGGGGAATGCGAAGAAGGTGTCCTGCTTGGAGCGGTCGGCCATGTAGTAGAGGCCGGCCACCCAGTCGATGGGGCCCGCATCGCCGCTGAGGTCGAACTCCTGGGTAAGGGTGTGCGCGTGCTCGTCGGCGCGGGAGTCGACGATCGGCAGGTCGACGCCGTCGCGATCCTGGTCCCAGACGTTCCTCATCCGCTGATAGGCGGTTATCGACTTCAGCTTTCCGAACGGCAGCTTCCAGTCGAGCGTCACGGCTGCGGAGACATAGGTCCGGTCGCTGCCGGCGGCGCCTTTGGCGCTGGTGCGCCAGGGTTGCAGCGGCACGACAGCGGTCGCGAGATAGGGGTTGGCCGCCACCCCGGCCGCGCTGGGCGGCGTGGTCATCACATAGTAGTCGCCCTTCGGCCCGCCGTTGAAGGCGTTGAGGTTGAGACCCAGCGTCAGGTCCGGCGCCAGGTCGACATCGACCCGCAGGCGCCCAGAGAGCATGTGGAAGCGGTCGAGGTCCTTGCCGCCGGCGACGTTCTCGACGAAGCCGTCTTCGCGCACGTCGGAATCGACGACCAACCGCGTGCGCACGCGCGGACCGAGCGGTACGTTCGCGACGGCCTCCAGATGGCGCTCGTCATAGGTGGCGTAGCTGGCGACCACGTAGCCGCTCAGCGTGTCGGAAGGCGCCGCGGTGATGAAGTTCACGGCCCCGCCATTGGCGTTGCGCCCGTAGAGGGTCCCCTGCGGCCCGCGCAGGACCTCGGCGCGCTCCAGATCCGGAACACCGACGGCCATGGGAGTGTCGCGCGGCTGATAGACGCCGTCGACATTCACCGCCACGCCGGGCTGGCCCACGCTGCGCCCGACCCCGCGGATGGAGATGATCGTCTCGCCGAGATTGCGGCCGAAGGTCAGGCTCGGCGCCGCGAACTGCAGGTTCGCCACGTCGGCCACGCCGCGTTGGGCCAGCTCCGTCTGGCCGAGCGCCGTCACGGCGGCCGGCACGTCCTGAACGGACTCGGAGCGGCGCTGGGCGGTCACGATGACTTCCGAGATCGTCGCCGCCTCAGGCGTGGCCGCCACCGCCAGGGTTGGAACGCTGGCCGACGTCATCAGGCCCGCCAAGGCGAGGAGGCGGATAAGCCCTCGTGGACCAGCTTGCTGAACAGGCGCGTAACCCATGTCGTTTCCCCCAAGGTCTTGTCGTTGACCTGAGGAGACGACCCGGTGACGTTCGGCGGAAGGTCGCGATCCGACCTCGGAGGGGACCGAAGCGGACATCGCCGCGGCGAAGCTGAACCCGAAATAAGGGCGGCTTAGGCCTGAAGTTTCAGCGCCATGGTCCGGACCTTGGCGCGAAGTTCGGGGTCGGGGGCCAGGGCGCCGCCCTTGCGGATCTGGGCGGGCGTCAGGCCTGTCCGGCTGCGCATGAACCGGCGGAAGCTGCGCTCCTCCGCATAGCCGAGGCGAGCGCCGATCTCGTCGATCGCCTCGTCAGTGTTGCGCAGGAGGTCCCGGGCGAGATCGACGAGAGCTTCGCCCCGCAGATCGCGGAAGCTCACGCCGGTCTCGCGGCGGATCCGGCGGCTGAGCTGCCGATCGCACAGAGCCAGGCCATCGAAGGCCTCGCGCAGGCGGGTCCGCGCGGGCGCCTCTGCGCCGACGAAGGCGGCGCCGAGCAGACCCTCGCCAACCGGCGGCGCGGTCTCGTCGAGCCAGCACCTCATGGCTTCCCAGATGGGCTCGTCCACGTCGGCGGCCCGTCGGGCCCATTGCAGGCAACTCGTCGGCACCAGGATCGAAGTCAGGTCGGCGTTCGACAGGGGCGCGCCAAACGCCCAATGCGCGCCTCCGAGGTCGGGATGATTCGGCCGGGCCACCGTCATGGCCAGCAAGGGGAGCCGGCGGCCGGCGAACCAAGTCAGGAACATGTACAGCGCCATGAGCCAGATCTCTTCCAGCATGGCCGCCCGATCGCGATGCCGCCCTTCGGCGCGGAGCGCGATTCGCGTCAGCCCCTGGCCGCTGCGCACCTCTAGGGCGAACACCCCCGACGCCACGGCGTAGTAGCGGGCGAGGACCCGCAGCGCCGCTTCGACGGAGGCGGTCCCAAGCATCGCCCGCAGGCCCACCGCCGAGAATCCCAGCGGCAACGGCCGATCGCCCAGGCCGTGGCACTCGTCGTCGCTCATGTCGATGCTGTTCAGCATCAGCAGGAAGTGATGTTCCGGACTGAGCTCGCTGGCCGTGGGCTCCACGGATGCGCGCTGCAGGAGGTGATCGAGATCGAGGCCGCCAAGGATGGCGTCGCCGGGCGTCGACCGGAACCAATCGAAGGTTCGAGGATCCTGGATCACATCGGCGTTTCCGCTGCCCACGACCAAGGTTACGCCGCAATCGGCCGGCGCGGAACCTCGTTCGCCGAGGAGGTGTGGGCCGACGAGCGGCATCTCAGAGCTGCTTCAGCCAGGAAACCAGGACCTCGTTGACCTCGACAGGACGCTCTTGCTGGGTCCAGTGACCGCAGCCCTTGAGCGTCGCGACTTGGCGCAGGTCGCTGGCGTGCCGCCGCATGGCCGCCTCGGGATCGGCGATGCACCCGAAGAGCGTGAACGCTGGATCGCGGTCTCCGCCGATTAGCAGGGTGGGGAGGTCGAGCCTGCGGCCTTGGAACTGCCTTAGCCAGGCGTAGTCCCGCTCATGGTTGCGATAGCGGCTGATGGGGCCGAAGAACCCCGAGACGCTGAACTCGCGCACATAATAGTCCAGGTCGGCCGGGGTCAGCCATGCCGGGAAGGGTTCCGGATCGGGCATTCCCCGCAGAAGGGGCCAACCCCGCCGCCTCTGAAGCCAGCTTCCTTCCGGCGCATCGCCGCAGACGCCGTAGAAGAACTTGCGCAGAAACTCACCTACGTCCGCCTCGGCTTCGGCCTCGGGCAGGCCGAGCTCCTGGAACCAGGCCTGGTAGAAAAAGAGGCCCTTCTCGGTGAAGGTCTCGCGGATGACGTCGGTGAAAGGTCGCTTCGGCGCACCCGTGAACGGGACCGACAGCCCCGCTGCGCCACGGAACATGCCGGGCCGAGACAACGCCGCGTTCCATACGATAGGCGCGCCCCAATCGTGCCCGACCAGGATCGCCGGCGCGTCTGGCTGCAGTGTTCGGGCGACGGCGACGATGTCCGCCGTCAGGTGCTCCATGTCGTAGGCGGCGACCTCCACGGGCTTGTCCGAGCCGCCATAGCCGCGGACATCGATCGCCGCCGCGCAGAATCCGGCCTGCGCGATCGGGACAAGTTGATGCCGCCACGAATACCAGCTCTCCGGAAACCCATGCACCAGAAGGACAAGCGGGCCGGCGCCTTCGATCGCGGCTCGAATGCGCACCTCGCCCGTGTCGATGATCTTGAATTCAGGCACCCCTCACTCCTCAATCTGACCGCGCAGCAAGCGCGCGGCGGAGCGTGGCCGGAAGGTCATGATCGGACTTTGCGGCGGTCAGTTTCGGAAGGGGCGGCCGCTCAAGCGCTCGACGGGGCGGCCCGTTCGCCTGTCGCCGCGAACTCGGCCGAGGCGCGCGGACATGCCTCCATCTACTGGCAGGATGGCGCCGGTGATGAATGCGGCTTGGCGGATGGCGTCGGCGCCGGCAGTCGCGCGCAGAAAAATCAATCGCGATCCATTCGTCGAACCCGATAGATTGTCGGCGGGGCTGAGGGGCCTCGTCCTACGGGTTCCGAGAGCGGTTCAAGTTGAGCAAGACGACTAAGGCGGCGGCTTCGGCCGCGGAGGTGAAATACCCGCGACGCGACGCCCGCAGGCGCGAAACCCGCAAGCGGATCCTCGAGGCGGCCGGCGACCTGTTTCAGGCCAAGGGCTATGACGAGGTGAAGATGGCCGACATCGCCGAGGCCGCCGATGTCCACATCACGACGCTCTTCATCCACTTCGGCGCCAAGCGCGACCTGGCCGACGCCCTGGCCGACGAGCAGATCGAGGGCCTGGCGCGGATGATCGACGAGGCGCGCGGTTCCGTGCCGTTCTTCACCTTCTTCCGGCGGCTGGTGGCCGGATGGGCGGGTTCGGTGCGCCACGGCGAAAAGGACGGCGCGCGGTTCAGCCACGACGTTCGGGCCAATCCGGAGCTGACCTTCAGCTGGCTCGGCCAGCACAAGCGCGAGATCGCGCTCTATGCGCGCTACTTCGCCGAGGACTTCGGCCTGGACCCTGACGAGGCCATGCTGCCCTACCTGGTCGCCAACATGCTGACCGGCGCCTGCGTCATCGCCCATGACCGGTGGCTGAGGTCGGGGGGCGCCTCCGACCTGAAGGCCGACGCGCTGCATGGGGTCGATCTGTGCCAGGAGATGGTCGAAGCGACCCAGGCGGGGAAGCGGCGTCAGGCCACCTGATACGACCGACCTTGGTCATTCGACGTGATTTGGTTCGGCGGCGCGCGCCGCAGGCGTTCCCGCGCCTTGCCTCGCCGGTCGCATCGCGCGGGCGCCCGCGACCCATCATCCCTCTCGCCCCGATCGCCCAGCGGGGCCCGCTCCGCCACACGGCGCGGACATAATGATGCGATTAGATATGATTTTTCTATAGACATTGAATAATCATCATTCCTACAGTCTCCCGCGGGCCGCCCCGATCGCGGCCGGCCTCGGCGGCGCAGACCGCCGGCGGACAACAAGACAGTCACGGGGCCGCCGAGGGGGTCTCATGGGGAGGGACGACGCGTGGTTCTCAAGGCTTGTCTGTACGTGTCAGCCGCCGCGGCGGCCCTGGTCGCCACCGCGGCGCACGCGGAGGTCGCCGCGAGCGATGGCCCGACGCTGAGCGAGGTCATCGTCACGGCCGAGAAGCGCGAGGCGAGCCTGCAGAGCGTGCCGGCGGCGGTCTCGGCCTATACCGCCGAGACCCGCCAGGTCCTTGGCCTGAACAGCCTGGCCGACTTCACCAAGTTCACCCCGGGGCTGACCTACGCCTCCGGCACCGACCGCGTGTTCCTGCGAGGCGTCGGCCGCCAGACCAACACCAACGGCAGCGACCCCGGCGTGGCCACCTATGCCGACGGCGTCTACAACGCCGCCACGAGCGCCGCCTCGGCCAGCGACTTCTTCATCGATCGCGTCGAGATCCTGCGGGGGCCACAGGGTACGCTCTATGGCCGCAACTCGATCGGCGGCGCCATCAACGCCATCTCGCGGCGGCCCGGTGACAAGCCGGGTGGCGAGATTCGTCTGGAGGCCGGAGACTACGGCCTGGCCAATCTCGAGGCCGGCGTCTGGGCGCCCCTGAACGACCGCTTGCGGGTTCGCCTCGCCGGCGCACGCTACGAGCAGCGCGACGGCTATTTCACCAATGTCGCCGGGCTCAAGAGCGAGGGCGGCGCGGGCGTGCGGAGCTATCTGGAAGGCCAGGTCCAGGCCGACCTCGGCGAAGGCGTCGATCTTTGGGTGAAGGCCTTCACCGGTCGCGGCGACACCCGTGGCCGCACCGCGAACAGCGCCGACCCCTATGACTACGCGCCGTTCCCCAACGCCTATGTCGCACCGGGCTCGGCGTTCGGCTTCCTCACCGGCGGCTACAGCCAGCTCGGCAGGGGGACCACCAATCCCGGAGCCTCGGACCTGCGCGACTTCAGCGCCGACACGGTTTCGCGCGCGCGGCTTCACGACAACTACGGGATCACCGCCCAGCTATCCTGGCGGCTGCCCGGCGCGGAACTGAAATATATCGGCGGCTATCAGACCTATCGCTACGACGCCGTGAGCGACCTCGATGGGACGAGCGTCACCTCATATGTCTATCCGCTCAACCCACTCGGCAGCATCTGCGGCCTCGTGCCGGGATGCGCGCCGCTGAAGGTCTTCCCGTCGCAGCGGTTCGGCTATGTCGAGGACAAGTCCTTCCAGAGCCACGAGCTCGACCTCTCCTCGACGGGCGAGGGGGCGCTGCAATGGATCGGCGGGCTCTACTACTATCAGGAGACCTATTCCCAGGAATCCCACTTCAATGCGGGCGACCAGCCGCAACTGCGGGCGCCCGCCAATGGCCCCGCCAATCCAAGCGGGGACTTCGTCTTTGCCGGCTCGCGGCTCAAGACCTACTCCTACGCCGCTTTCGGCCAGGCCGACTGGAGCCTCTCGCCGAGGTTCAAGCTGACCGGGGGGTTGCGCTACAGCCACGACGAGAAGCGGGGCGGCGAGGCGTTCCGCATCCTGTGCTTCGGCCTGCCATCCTGCGGGTTCACGCCCGACAACTATGGCAGCCTGACCCCCGCCCTCGACATCACCGCCGCGTCGGCGTCCTTCGCGCCGGCTCCGGGTGTGGCCTCGACCACGACCATCGACCCGGTCACGGGCATCGCGCAGCGGGCCCTCTCGGCCAGTTGGAGCGCGCTCTCCGGGACGGCGGGAGCCGAATGGACTCCCGATCGCCAGACCCTGGCCTTCGTCCGCTACAGCCGCGGCTACAAGTCCGGCGGCTTCAATGCGGGCGGGATCGCGCGCCTGCCGCAGACCGATCCCGAATATGTCGACGCCTTCGAGCTGGGCTACAAGCGCACCTTCACGCCGCGGGTCCTGATCAATGCGGCCGCCTTCTCCTACCGGTATACGGGCCTGCAGGTTCCGCTGACGGTCACGATCCCGGGCGGGGCGAACATGACCCAGTTCTTCAACCTCGAGGATTCGCGCTCCTGGGGGCTGGAACTCGAGGGCCTGTGGCGGCCGACCGCCCCCCTGACGTTGATGCTGAGCTACGGCTACAACGGAACCCGCATCGAGAAGGCCTGCTGTTTCGTCGACGGGGCCGACCCGCTGGCGGCCCAGGCTGGCGCCCAGCCCGTGGGGTCGCTCGTCTCGGGACAGCAGTCCCAGAGCCTGAAGGGGAACCACCTGCCCGGCGCGCCGGAGCACAAGGTGGCGCTCAATGCGAGCTACCGGTTCGACTTCGAACCCGGCGACCTGGTGCTTTCGGCCAGCTATGTCTGGAAGGGCGAGACCTATTACAGCGTCTTCAACCGGGCCTATACGCGTGCGCCGGCCTATGACGACGTGGATCTGCGCGCCGTCTGGACCGATGCGCACGATCGCTACCGCGTCATCGTCTATGTGAAGAACCTGTTCGACCGGTTGGGCTACGAAGGCGCCGACGGTGCGCGGCGGCTCCTGCCGAGCACGATCGCCACCACCTACAACCTCACGCCACCGCGCACGGTGGGCGCACAACTGCAGCTGAGATTCTGACGGCGGTGAGTCTTTTGGTTGGGAAGTCCCAAGGGGGGCAAAATACCTAAGCCAAATCAACAGGATTTGGCGCCGAGCGCATTGGCTGCGAACTCGTTCTCACACAAGGACCTCGTTCGGCGAGGAGCCGACCTTGCACCTTCCGATGGCGGGTGATCGCGCGTCGCCGCAGCGTCCGGAGCTTCAGGCTATATTGACGTAACGATCGTAATGTAAAATATGAGCCATCGACCTGTGGAGGGGAAGATGGGCTTTGATCGGGATGTCCTTTCGTCGCGAGCGCTCAAGCGCCGATCGATGTTGCGGGCCGCGGGCGCTGTGGCCGCCACCGGGGCGCTGGTGTCCGGCGCGCGGGCTTCCGTGGTTCCGGAAGGAAAGCGTGGCGATGGGGTCAGGGATGTCGTCGTAATCGGCGCAGGCCTGTCGGGCCTCACAGCGGCGCGCGACCTGGTGCGGGCCGGCTGCGAGAAGGTCCTCGTGCTGGAGGCGCGGGACCGCGTCGGCGGGCGGACCTTCAACCACGATCTCGGGGGCGGGGTGATCTCGGAGGGTGGCGGCGAATGGATCGGGCCCAGCCAGACGGCGATCGCCGACCTGGCGCGCGAACTCGGCGTCGGGACCTTCGACAGCTTCTATGCCGGCAAGTCGGTCTATCTGGCCGGCGAGACGAGTTTCGCCCAGGACAATGGCAATGGCGGCACGGGGACGCCGGCGGCGATCGTTGGCAAGCTCGCGGACCTGGCGCGCAAGGTCACCAGCGGGACGCCCTGGACGGCGGCGGACGCCGCGGCGCTGGACCGGATCTCCTTCGGCGACTGGCTGGCGCAGCAGGGCGTCGGGGCGGAGGACCTCTTCTCGATCGGCCGCTCCACCCGACTGAGCTTCGGTGTCCCGCCGGCCAGTCTGTCCTTCCTCTACTATCTGTCGGTGCTTAACTCGTCGGACTGCAGCGTCGAGAAGCTGGAATCGATGAAGGGCGGGGCCCAGCAGACGCGGCTGGTCGGCGGCTCGCAGCGGTTGAGCCAGGAGATGGCGCGGGCGCTCGGCGAACGGGTGCGGCTGTCGTCCCCAGTCCGCCGGATCTCCGGGTGGGATCGCGACCTCGTCGAGATCGAGACCGACCGGGGCCTGGTCAGGGCGCGTCAGGTGATCGCGGCGCTGAGCCCGAGCCTCTGCAACCGGATCGCCTTCGATCCGCCGCTGCCGGCAGGGCGCGCCGAGCTGCAGCGGCGCTGGCCGGCGCATGCGCCGATGCGTAAAACCGTGCACGTCTATCCGCGGCCGTTCTGGCGCGAGGCGGGCTTGAACGGCCAGATTCTGCAGGTCGACGGCCCGCTGCTCTGGTGCTGTGACAACTCCCCGCCCGACGCCAGCCTTGGCGTTATCAACGCCTTCGTGGAGCCGGGCCGTCTGCCGGCAGATCCCAAGGCGGCCGAGGCGGTGCTGTCGCAGATCTATGCCCAGGCGCTCGGGGAGGCGGCGCGCCATCCGGTCCAGTTCCATGACCTCGACTGGGGCAAGCTCGACGACTGGAGCCTGTCCTGCACCTCCCCGCTGCCGGCGGGCTTCCTGACCGCATTGGGGCCGCATCTCTCGGCGCCCGTGGGCCGGCTGCTCTGGGCCGGGACCGAGACGGCCGACATCTGGTCCGGGGCGATGGACGGCGCCGTGCGCGCCGGCCACCGCGCCGCGCTGCAGGCGCTTGGCGCTCTGGCCAAGGCCTGAGGAGGCAGGGATGAACCGCAAGTTGATCCTCACGGGCGGCCTCCTGGCCGTCGGCCTGGTGGTCGCCACGACCGCAGTGGGACCTGGTCTCATCCGTGGCCAACGTTTCGAACGCGCCTTCAAGCAAGAGCTTGCCCGGTCGGATGGTGATGCGCCCGACCTCTCGCCCACCTGCGTCCACTGCCATGGCGCGGCCGGCGCGGCGCAGAACAGCCGCTACGCCGCTCTGGCCGGCCAGCCGGCCGCCTATCTGGAAGCCCAACTTCAGGCCTTCGCCGACGGTCGCCGGAGCAGTCCCCAGATGGGTCCGCTGGCGGCCTCGCTGACCTCGGCGCAGATCAAGGAACTCGCGGCCTACTATGCGCGCCAGGCCCCCCAGCCCAGCGAGGCGGTCGCGCAGGACGCGGCCCTTCAGCGGCGGGGCGAGGCGGTCGTCACCGCCCGCGGCTGCGCCGGCTGTCATGGCGAGAGGCTCGTCGGCACGCCGGCCGCGCCACGGCTGGCGGGGCAGGGCGAGGCCTATGTGGCCGATCAGCTCGCGGCCTTCCAGCACGGCGCGCGCAAGGATCCGACTGGGGCGATGAATAGCTTGGCCGGCCAGCTGTCCGCGGCCGAGATCCAAGCCGCGGCGCATTACGTCGCGGGCCTGTCGCCCCAGGCGGCGCGGTAGAACGGGAGAGGTGATCGTGCGAGGTGAGCCGACACCGATCCGTTTCCGGCCGATGACCCTCGACGACATTGGCCGCGTCCCGGTCGACTGCCAGGGCGAACGCGCCGCCCTCGAGGCGCGTATCGCCGAACTGGGCTCGGCGGCCATGCTGGCGTTCGACGCCGGGCGCCATGTCGGCCAGCTACAGTTTCGCAAGTATGAGCCGGGGCTGCGGTCGCAGGCGGGGGTGTTCGCACCCGACTACTGGGGCGATTTCGAGGGCCGCCGGCCTGACCTGCCGGCGGAGACCCTCTGCCTCTACTGCTATCACGTCGGGCAGACTGCGCCGGGGAAGGATCGCGATCCCATCTATCAGGGCCGCGGCATCGGCGCGGGCCTGTTGGACGCCCTGATCGCCTGGGCGCGGGCGGCGGGCTACGTCGCGGTCGTCGCCAAGGCCATGCCGGCCTCAGGGCCGGTCCTGCAGTACATGGGCGGCCAGCCGGAACGAATCTACAAGGCGCGCGGATTTCGGCGGATCGCGGCCTGGACGGACCTGCGCATGCATGAGGCCCTTGTCGAGCGGGCCCTGGCCGCCCCGGACAGCGATCCGGCGGCGACCTCTCGCGTCGGGCTCTGCCTTCTGCGGCTCTAGGGCGCCCGTGGCTTCAGGCCTTCGACTTGTCGCGGACATAGGGGCCGACCAACAGGCCCTGGATCGGTGAGCCCTTGGCGATGAGGACCGGCCGCAGTCGCCGATAGAGCCGGCGGTAGTTGAAGAAGGGCACGCCAGGCCAGAGGTGGTGCATCAGATGAAGGTTCTGCTGGAACAGCAGGACGTCGCCGCCCGGCCAGAGGCTGATGCGGGTGTTCCGGTAGCGCTCCGACCGATCGAACGGATAGTGCGGCAGCCACGAGAAGAAGATGTCCAGGATCAGCGCGCCCAGCCGCGTCGGGATGAAGAGCAGGCAGAGCCAGTCGGCGACGCGGCCCTGCGAGATCGCAACACCGAGCAGGGCAAGTGTGGCCAAGGCGACGGCCGACGCCTGCCAGGGCTCGGTTCCGACGAGGCTGCCGAAGAGCCGCTGATAGAGACGCGGCGCGACCCACTTGAACACCAGGGGCGGGATCGTGGCGATGCCGACCGCGGTGAGCGCCCACTTGCCGATAAGCTGGAGCAGCGAGCCCTTCCAGAGGATGTCGGGATCCTGCTCGGTGTTGGTGTGGGCGTGATGCAGGACATGGGTGCGCAGCAGGCTCGGCCAGTTGTAGCCCAGCCCCAGGGCGCCCACCCAGCCCACCAGCGGATTCAGCCAGCGTAGGGCCGGATGACCCGGGACCAGGTTGCCGTGGATGGCCTCGTGAACGAGCGTGTAGTGGGCGTAGGCGGTGAGCGCCAGGATCGGGGCGCAGACCCATAGCGGGACCACGTGCGCCAGCCCCAGCCCGACCAGGCTCCAGTGCGCCAGCGGCAGGATCGCGGCCATGGCCAGGGTGGGCCAGGCCACCGGCGGTGAGAGGTCGCGGGCGATGCGCTTCTCGTCCGACGGCGTCAGGCCGGATTCCATAGGAGAGGGGCGCGCGACAAAGGGCGCACCCGGGTCGACGGGTGTCATGGGCGGTCTCGCGATTGAAAGGGGAGCGGCGCCCGCACCGCCCCGAACGGGGAGGCGGGGGCGATGGGGCGCCGCGTGGCGCTCGCGGTGCGGGAACCGGGCGGCCGGGACCTGACCTAGGCCGCGCCGCTGCCCGCGACGGCGACCGCGCGGACCTCGACTCGGAACTCCGGCATGGCGAGCTGGGTGACGCCGACGGCGGTCCAGGACGGGTAGCGATCCGGGAAATAGGCGTCCTTCACCTTGGTGAAGTCGGCCATCTCACCGCGCAGGTCGAGGTGGAAGGTCATCAGCTCGACCACGTCGGCCAGGGTCGCGCCGGCCGCTTCGAGGGTCGCCTTCAAGCCCTCGAAGGCGAGGCGCGCCTGGGCCTCCATGTCCTTGCCCGGGACCATGGCGGCGTCGATGCCGACCTGACCCGACACCCAGATCATGTCGCCGACCCGTGTGGCGGGCGCGAAGTGGAAGTGGTCGTACATCATCTGCGCGGCGGGCGGGATGATCTGCTGGCGCTTTGCGCTGCTCATGGTCGCGGCTCCTCAGACCAGCTGGCGGAAGACGTCGGAGCGGAACGGCGCGCCGGGCTGCATGGCCGCCATCTGCGGCTTGAACAGCACGCCGTCGCGCGCATAGCCGCTGCGGCTCTGCTCGGGCAGTGGGCTGAAGGTGGCGTCGTCGCCGAAGAAGCGGAACACCAGGGTGTGGCGCTCAGGGAAGGCTGCGTCGACCGGCGCGCCGCCGTGCAGCGAGCCGGGATGCAGGAACACGACGTCGCCGGGCTCGGTGGCGAAGGAGATGATCTCGTAGGCGTCCGGGTTGGCGCGGCGCTCGGCCTCCACGTCGGGCAGCCTGGGAAGGGTGTCGAATCCATGCAGCGGATCGGTCGGATCGTCGACGCTGATGAACGTGGTCCCGTCGTAGCGCGTGCCGCGGTGGGAACCGCGGACGATCTCCAGGGCGTTCGACTTCGGCACGGCCTCGAAGCTGATCCAGGCGTTGCCCCAGTGCATCCCGGCCCAGGGCAGATAGG
Organism: uncultured Phenylobacterium sp.; assembly: GCA_945952175.1. Lineage (GTDB taxonomy): Bacteria > Pseudomonadota > Alphaproteobacteria > Caulobacterales > Caulobacteraceae > Phenylobacterium. The sequence continues at coordinate 17,982 of CAMFHW010000013.1, forward strand.
AGGTGTCCTGGTGCCAGAGGGTGCGCCCGCCGCGTCCGCCCGCCTTCAGGAAGATCTCCTCGGCGAAGAACCAGGCGTGCTCGGAGCCCCAGAGCTCGGCGAACAGGCGGCCGAACGGAAGCGCGGCCTGCAGGTCGTCCAGCTTCGGCTTGGCGTTGGGATTGGCGTTGTCCACGTGCGATTGGGCCGACGTGCCCTCGTACATGGTCGACGCGTTCGGGCCGGGGTTTTCGACAGCCCAGTCGAACGCGGCGCGGCACTGCGCGAGTTGGTCCTTGTTCAAACAGCCTTTGACCAGGATCGCGCCATCCTCGCGATAGGCCTTCCTTTGCGCTTCATCCATCGGTGCGGTCCTCCCGAATATGTTGATGGAGGCGAGCCTAGCCCAGGCTCCTATTTATTGCAACGACGCTTATTATAATTGCCGTCATCGAAAAGCTCGCTATTTTCCAGGTATGCCCCTCGCTAGTCCCCCGCCGATCCCCGTCACCGACACCGAAGCGTCCCGCTCGCCCAAGCCCGCTCGTGGCCGCGGACGGCCCGTGGGCGATCACGGCGCCAAGCGCGCGGAGCTGATGAAGGCGGCGGTCTCGATGATCGCGCACGAAGGCTTCGCGGGCGCGTCCTTACGCAAGGTGGCCCAGCGAGCCGGCTGCACGACCGGCGCGGTCACCTACTACTTCGCGAACAAGGAGGCGATGGTGGTGGCCATCGCCGAGCACCTGTTCGACGAATTCGATACGCTGCGCAACCGCAGCCAGGACGACCTGAAGCGCGGCCTCGAGCTGTGGTTCGATTGGACCAGCGCGGCGGACGCGGACCCCTGGCTCGCAGGGCTGCAGTTGGTGGTTCACGCCAAGAACGATCCCGCCGTCGCCGCCGTCTACCAGCGTCGATACGGCGACTACCGCGAGATCCTCACGCGCGCGGTGCAGCGCAGCCAGGCGCGCGGCGTTGTCCGGACCGATATTCCGGCGGACATCCTCGCCGACCAGATCAGCGCCATCGCGGACGGCTGGATGATCATGTTCCCGATCGAGCCTCAGCGCTTCACTCCCGAACGGGTGCGGGTCCTGCTGGACTACAC
>CAMFHW010000014.1 GCA_945952175.1 uncultured Phenylobacterium sp.
AGATTGCCTCTTGTCTCGTGGGCTCGGAGATGTGTATAAGAGACAGGCGTGGGGAGAGGGCCGAACGCTGCTAGTGCTTGGCCATCGCGTCGGTGCTCATGGACGAGCTCATCGCATCGGCCTTCTTGGCGGCCTTCTTCATGGGCTTCTTGGCCATGGGCTTCTTCGCCATCGGCTTGTCGGCCTTCATGTGGTCCGAGGACGAGGACATGGCGCCCATCGCATCGGTCTTCGGCTTGTCGGAGGCCATCTGGGCGTGGGCGGCGGAGCCGAGGCCGAGGGCCAGGGCGGCGGTCGCGATGATCAGGGTCTTCATGGGGTCTTCCTCTCGTTGAACGCCGGACAGCCCGGCGGGCGCGCCGCCGGCATGGCGGCGCGAGGGCTCGAGGCCGCGAGGAGGTCCCCGCCGCCGCAAGTTTCGGAAATCGCCGGGTTGCTAGCCCTTGGCGGCGGCCAGGATCGGCCCGCCGGGGCCGGCCTGGACGAGGATGGCGGTCTTCAGCGCGGGGCTGGTCGCCGGCGGCAGCTTCAGGGTTTCGGCGCGACCGTCGAAGGCGCCCAGCCGGACCAGCTCACGCACCACGTTCTTGTGCGGCAGGGTCTTGCCGGTGTTCTCGCCGCGCTTGACCGGCACCTGCACGATGTTGGGATCATAGCGCACCAGCCAGACCTGGGCGGGCTTGGCGGGCTTCGCGGCCGCCGCCAGGGTCACCTTGTCGGCCGCCAGCGTCAGGGCCGGCCCGCCGGCCACCGGCGCGGTCTTCGCCGCCGCCTGCTCGATCTCGCCCGGCGTCGCGCCGACCACGTCGCGGCGGCCGTTGATCACCACCTGCGGCGTCGCGACATTGTCGTGGCGCAGGCCGCGGGCATAGTCCCACTGCCGGTCGGTATAGGCCTTGGACGCGAAGGTGTCCTTCCAGCCGAGGCTGTCCCAGTAGGTCACCCCGAAACTGAGCGCCAGGACGTCGGGCCGGTTCGACAGCTTCGCCACATTCGCATTGGCCGGCGGACAGGACGAGCAGCCCTGGCTGGTGAACAGCTCCACCACCGTCAGCGGCTGGGCCGCCGCCGCGCCCGCCGAGGCCAGCCCCGCCGCCAGTCCCAGGCCCAAGATCGTCCGTCGGATCATCGCGCGCACTCCACGCCGGTCCCGCCTCGGGCCCGTTCGACCATAGGTTCGCCCGGGCGGGAACATTGGTTACAGCCGTCGGCTCAGGTTGTCGGCGGAACGTGCTCGCCCCCGCCCGGTGGGCGATTTGCCGCACCGCCCGTTAGGGAATGTCGGACGCCGCTCCAGCCATAACGGGCCATCGATTCCGGGAGGGCCCATGGATCAGAATCTCGTCGCGGCGGCGGCCGGCGGCGCGGCGCTCGGCGTGCGCATCGACGAGGCCGCCGAGGCCGTCCGCCGGGTCACCTCTCCGCGCCTGGCCCTCTATCCCCTGGCCGCCCTCATGGGCGCCCTGCTGCTTCCGATCGCCCAGCTCCTGGGCTGGCTCGCCGCCGGACTGGCCGTCGAGCTCTGGACCTGGCTCGCCGGGCGGCCCGCGGCCCGCGGCCGGCCGATGAGCAACCCGGCCCGCATCCATTTCACCGCCGCCTTCGTGGCGATCAACCTGGCGTGGATGGCGCTCGGCGTCCTCTTCTGGATGACTGGAACCGTGAGCGGCCAGGCCACCGCCATGGTGCTCGCCCTCTCCGTCGTCGCCCTCGGCGCCATCCTGGCCCACAGCTCGCCGATGATGTTCCTGCTGGCCGGCGCCGCGCCCGGCCTCGCCGCCATGGGCATGATCGGCTTCCGTGACGGCCACCGGTTCCTGGAGCTGGCACCGGTCTGGGTCGCCGCGGGCCTGGGTTTCCTGTTCCTGCTCGGCCGCGCCCGCGAGACCCCCTCGGCCCAGGCCTCGGCCCGCCAGGTCAAGGCCAGCGTCAGCCAGTACCAGCTGCTCGCCGACAATGTCAGCGACGTGATCGTCCGCACCAATCAGGAGGGTGTGCACGTCTACGTCTCACCCTCGGTCCGTGAGGTGCTGGGCTATGAGCCCGAGGAGCTGATCGGGGTTCGAGTGGCCGATCTCGTCGATCCGGAGGCCAATCCCGACATCGACCAAGCCGTCGAGCGCATGGACGCCGACCCCAACCACACCGAGGTGATCACTACCCGCATCCGCCACAAGGCCGGCCATTGGATCTGGCTGCAGAGCCACGCCAAAACCCTGTTCGAGAACGGCAAGCCGGTGGGCGGCATTCATGTGAGCCGCGACATCACCGCCCAGGTGGAAACCGAGAAGGCCCTGCAGGCCGCCAAGGCCGAGGCGGAGAGCGCCAGCCGCGCCAAGGCCGAGTTCCTGGCCAATATCAGCCACGAGATCCGCACCCCGATGAACGGCGTGCTGGGCGCGCTGCAGCTCCTGGAGGCGGAGGAGCTGTCCTCCGAGGGCCGCGAGCTGATGCGCCGCGCCGAGGGCGCCGGACGCATGCTGTCCGAGCTGCTCAACGACGTCCTCGACTTCTCGAAGATCGAGGCCGGACAGCTCGACCTGTCGCCCGAGCCGATGAGCCCGGCCGCGGCGCTCAGGGACACCATCGGCCTGCTCGACGCCGAGGCCCGCGCCAAGGGCCTGGAGCTTCGCGCCGAGATCGGCGGCGGCGCCTCCTGGATCGCGGCCGACCCGCTGCGCCTGCGCCAGGCCATGTTCAACCTGCTGGGCAACGCCATCAAGTTCACCGCGCAGGGCGAGGTGGTGGCGCGGCTGGAGATGAGCCCTGCGCCCGACGGCCGCCAGCGCGTCCGCCTCGAAGTGCGCGACACCGGCATCGGCATCGCGCCGCACGTCCAGGCCCACCTCTTCGAGCGCTTCCGCCAGGCCGAGGGCTCCACCGCCCGCCGCTATGGCGGCTCCGGCCTCGGCCTCTCCATCACCCGCGCCCTGGTCGATATGATGGGCGGCGAGATCGGCGTCGACAGCGCAGTGGGCCGTGGCTCGACCTTCTGGATCGACTTCACCGCGCCCGCAGCCGAGCCCGTCGCGACCCTCGCCCACGAAGACGGCGTCCTGCAGGGCGTCCGCGTCCTGCTGGTCGAGGACAACCCCACCAACCGCCTGGTCGCCCGCACCATGCTGACCCGCCTGGGCGCCGAAGTGGAGGAGGCCGAGGACGGCGTGGTGGGCGTCGCGGCGGCCGGCGCCGGCGCGTTCGACCTGATCCTCATGGATGTCCAGATGCCCCGGCTCGACGGCGTCGGCGCCACCCGCGCCATCCGCGCCCTCGACGGCCCGGCCGGCCAGGCGCCGATCATCGGCCTCACCGCCAATGTCATGACCCACCAGCAGACCGCCTACCGCGCCGCCGGCATGAACGGCGTCGTCGCCAAGCCCATCGCCGTCAGCGCCCTTCTCGCCGAGATCGGCCGCATCCTCACCGAAACCGAGGACGGCGAGGCGCTGGCGAGCTAGCCCATAGTCTTCCTTCTCCCCTGGCGGGAGAAGGTGGCCTTGCGGAGCAAGGTCGGATGAGGGGGCTCTCAGGCCTCGGGACCTAAGTCGTCGGCAGAATTGGCGGGCAGGGGAGCAATCCCCTCATCCGTCGGGCTCTCGCCCGACACCTTCTCCCGCAAGGGGAGAAGGCAAATTCAACGACCGCCGTTCGTCACCCCGCCAAGGCTTCCGCGCTCATCGCCTCCAGGTCCGCGCCGCCGGCCATGACGCCGTCCGCCGCGCCCGGCGCCTGGGCCAGCACCTGGGCCGCATAGACCCGCGCCAGCGCCGCGCGGCCCTTCGACCAGTCGTCGCTCGCGCCCGCGACCTCCAGGGCCTGGCGCCCCAGCATCCAGCCGCCGACCACGTCGCCGGCCAGCTTCAGATAGGCCGTGGCGCCCGACAGCGCGTCAGGTCCCTTGTGGCCCAGCATCCAGTCGGTGGCCCGCTCCAGGGCCGCGACCCCGGCGTCCAGCCGCTCGCCGACGCTCTCCAGGCCGGCGGAGCCCTTCAGCACATCGGCCGTGGCGTGCATCTCGGCGCACAGGGCGTCCATCACCGCGCCGTCCTGCATCGACAGCTTGCGGCCCGCCAGGTCCATCGCCTGGATGCCGTTGGTGCCCTCGTAGATCGGGGCGATGCGGGCGTCGCGATAGTGCTGGGCCGCGCCGGTCTCCTCGATGAAGCCCATGCCGCCGTGCACCTGCACGCCCAGCGAGGCGACCTCGACGCCGACATCCGTCGACCAGGCCTTGGCGATCGGGGTCAGCAGCTCCTGCCGCGCCTTGGCCACGGCGCGTTCGGCCTCGCTTGCCGCCCGCTTGCCGAGATCGGCCAGCACCCCGGTCGTCAGGCAGATCGCCCGCGCCGCCTCCACCTTGGCCCGCATCAGGGTCAGCATCCGCCGCACGTCGGGATGGCCGAAGATGTTGTCGCCGCCCCAGATCGCCCGGCCCTGCTTGCGCTCCTGGCTGAAGGCGAGCGCTTGCTGCAGCGCCCGCTCGGCGATGGCCACGCCCTGGACGCCCACCTGCAGGCGCGCGGCGTTCATCATCACGAACATATGGGCGATGCCGTTGTTCAGCTCGCCGACCAGCTCGGCCTGGGCGCCCTCGAACAGCATCACGCAGGTGGGCGAGCCGTGGATGCCCAGCTTGTGCTCGATCGAGCCGGGCCGCAGGTCGTTCAGCGAGCCCAGCGAGCCGTCGTCGTTGACCGTCTTCTTGGTGGCCAGGAACAGGCTGATGCCCTTCACCCCGGGCGGCGCGTCGGGGGTCCGCGCCAGCACCAGGTGGCAGATGTTCTCCGCCGCGTCGTGGTCGCCCCAGGTGATGAAGATCTTCTGGCCGTACAGCTTCCAGCCGCCCTGGCCGTCCGGTTCGGCCCGCGTGGTCACCGAGGCCAGGTCAGAGCCGGCCTGCGGCTCGGTCAGGTTCATGGTGCCGGTCCATTCGCCGCTGACCAGCTTGGGCAGGACCAGCCGCTTCTGGCGCTCGGTGCCGTGCAGGTCCAGCGCCTCGATGGCGCCCTGGGTCAGCATGGGGCAGAGGCCGAAGGCCATGTTCGCCGCATGCACCATCTCGAACACCGACAGCTCCATGGCCTTGGTCAGGCCCTGGCCGCCGTGCTCGGGATCGGCCGACAGCGAGTTCCAGCCCTGGGCCACGAAGGCCTGGTAGGCGTCGGCGAAGCCGGGCGCCGCCGTCACCTTGCCGTTCTGGTACTTCGCGCCGACCGTGTCGCCGGCGCGGTTCAGCGGGGCGAGCTCGTTCTCGGCGAAGGCGCCGGCGCTCTCCAGCACCGCGGCCACGGTGTCCTCGTCCAGATCGGCGAAGGCCTGGCCCACCAGCGCGGGGTGGCCGGCGGTCTTCAGGGCCAGGGCCAGGCTCTTCAGGGGCGCGCGATAGGTCATGGGGCTCTCCGTCTTCGCCGACCCTCTAGACCAGCCACGCTCGCGCCGCCACCGTCTCGTTGTGCAAGTCTCGACTCTGCGGTCACACCAGGCCGCGCAACCGCGCCAGGGCCAGCAGACCGGCGCGCACCGCGGCGTCTCCGTCCCAGATCCGGCTGCTCACGCCGCGTCTCTCCAGCGCCCGGGCGTAGCGTCCGCACAGCCCCGCGCCACCGACCAGGTCCACCGTCTCGCCCTCCAGGCCGAGCAGGGCAGGGGTGGCCGCGACCTCGGCCCCAATCAAGAGGCCAGACAGGAACGAGCCGGTGCTCGCCGCGTCCGCCCCGCCGCCCGCGATCCGCGTGCGCGCCGCATAGATCCGGTTCAACAGGGCGTCGCCCTCGGCCGCCGCGGCCAGGCCCTCGTCGAAGGCCGCCAGGTCGTCGGCCCGCCCGTCGTTGCGCAGGATGCTGTGGTCCGACAACACCGCGAACAGCTCGCCGGTGAAGGCGCTCAGGAACCGGACGATCGCCCCGTCCTCCGCCACCAGCCACTTGGCGTGGGTCCCTGGCTGGCAAATCAGCCGCCGGCCCTGGCGCCGCTCCGCCGCCAGCCCCAGCCAGCCGAACGCCTGGGTCTCCTCGCCGCGCAGCACGTCGCACTGGCCGCCCAGCCCGTCGCAGCGCAGGCCCGGCGCGATCCAGACGTCCGCCGCCACCGCGATCAGCCCCGCCGCCACCGCCTCCGGCCGCGCCGGACAGTCCACATAGGGCGCGACAGTCCAGCCCACGTTCGACCCGATCGCCCCGCAGAGCAGGGCGGGCAGCGCCTCGGCCCCCAGCGCCGGCCGCACCTCGTCGAAGAACCGCCGCGCCGCCTCGCCCGGCGCCAGCCGATTGACCCCCAACGGAAACTCGCGCCCGCGAAGCACCGCGCCTCGGCCGTCCATCACCCAGGCCCGAAGCTGCGTCGATCCCCAGTCGCAGGCGAGAAAGGCGCCCGGCATGTCGCTCAAACCAACTCTCCCGCCCGCGCAATCGGAGACCATCGAATTAGGCCAGCCCGCCGTTAGACGCGATAGTCCCCGCGGCATGTATCCCCTCTCCCCTCGCGGGAGAGGGTGGCCCTGCGGAGCAGGGTCGGGTGAGGGGCCGCGCCGTGTCTCAGGAAAGGCCGTAGCCCCCTCATCCGACCGTCCTCCGGACGGCCACCTTCTCCCGCAAGGGGAGAAGGGAAGGGCGTTCCGCCTTCGAAAGCGCGCGGTCCTTGCGCATTGCGCCCTGGGCGCTGAAATAACCTTCGATGTCCGCTCCCCCAGACGCCCATTCCGACGCCCCGCCGACCGCCGCCGCCAGCGCCGATCTGTCCAACTGGCGCACCGCGCCCTTCCATCGCTGGGCGTTCCACCATGTGGACGAGATCGTGCCGGTCGCGCCGATCGCCGCCGACCCGACCGATCCCTGGCCGCTTCCGTCCTCGCCGCGCACCCTCGACGGCTTCCGCCTGAACGCCGGCGGCGGCCAGACCCTCGACCTGCAGGGCTTCCTCGACGCCACCGACAACGACGGCTTCGTCGTCCTGCTCGACGGCGAGATCGTCCATGAGGCCTATGCCAACGGCATGGCTGAACACACCCGCCACATCGCCATGTCGGCCACCAAGTCGCTGACCGGCCTGATCCTGGGCATGCTCGCCGAGCACGGCGTGCTCGATCTCGAGGCGACGGTCGCCACCTACCTGCCCGGGCTCGCCGCGACCGCCTATGGCGACGCCACCCTGCGCCAGCTCATCGACATGCGCGCCGGCGTCCGGCTCGACCCGGCCCAGCAGCAGGCCTATGCCGCCGCCACCGGCTGGGATCCGCCCGGCGATCACCCGGTCGACCTGCACGCCTTCTACGCGGGTCTCGATGCGCCGGCCGCCGCCCACGGCGGGCCTTTCGCCTACATCTCCCCCAACACCGATCTGCTGGGCTGGGTGATCGAGACGGCCGCCGGCCGGCCGCTCGCCGATCTGGTCGCCGACCTCATCTGGAAGCCGCTGGGCGCCGTCGATGCGGCCGGCATGACCACCGACGCCCACGGCGCGCCACGCTGCACCGGCGGCTTCTGCGTCACGGTCCGCGACCTCGCCCGCCTCGGCCAGCTCATGGTCCAGGACGGCGCCCGCGACGGGGTCGAGATCGTGCCCAAGGCGCTGATCGACGACATCGCCAATGGCGGCGACGCGCAAGCCTGGAAGGCCGGCGAGTTCGCCCCCGCCTTTCCGGGCATGACCATGCGCTACCGCTCGGGCTGGTACATCATCGACGACGAGCCCCAGACCCTGTTCGCCATGGGCATCCACGGCCAGAACCTGTTCGTCGACCGCGCCAATCGGCTGGTGATCGCCAAGCTGTCCTCGCTGGCCACCCCCTTCGATTTCCGCGCCGTCCACCTCACCCACCGCGCCGCCAACGAGGTCCGCCGCGTCCTCGTGGGCGCCTGACAGGAGACCGCCGATGCCGATCCGCGCCCTGGTCCTCGCCGCCGCCCTGGCCGGCCTCGCCACCGCCGCCCAGGCCCAGGCCCTGCCGGCGCCCAAGCCGCTGGATCTCTCGGCCCTGCGCCCCGACCAGGCCGCCGCATACGACCGGTCCAACGCCCTGCGCGCCGCCGGTATCGCCCGGACCTCCGTCGACCGCCACTTCGGCCGCGACGAGGTCACAGGCTCGCTGGGCTTCCTCTGCGGTCTCCAGCCCCGCGCCGACAAGGACCTCGGCGCCGCCCACGGCTACGACCCCAACGGCCGCTTCCTCGGCGCCAAACTCAGCTTCGCCTTCCGCTAAGATCCGCCACGGAAAACACGGACGGCTCAGCCCCCGCCCCGCGCGAAGCGCGATCAAAACCGAACCCCGACCTCTCCGAACCCCGTTCGTGCTTTTCGTGTTTTTCGTGGTTCCAAATCTTCGAGCGCTTCCGACCCGTCGAGGCCGCAAGTCGGGAACACGAAAAGCACGAACAGTTTGCCTGACGCTCAGCGGATCGATTGAAGGCGCGCCCCGCGCGCTCCTATCCGTGTCCGTCCGTGTTTTCCGTGGCCAAGCCTTCCGGCGGATCGGCCGCCATGATCTCACCAGCACAAGCCCATTCGTGTGGGTTCGTGTGGTTCGTGGTTCGAAATCTTCCTAAGGCGCCTTCCACCCCCCGCCGAGCGCCTGGATCAGCGCCACGGCGGTCGACTGTCGCTGGGCCGTCGCCTGGGCGAGCGCGGTTCGGGCGCTGTTGGCCGAGGTCTGGGCGGTGACCACCTCGACATAGCTCACCTGGCCGGCCTTGTAGCGGTTCAGCACCATGGTCTCGGCCTGGCTGGCCGCATCGGCGGCGTCGCGGCGCAGCGCCTCCTGGCGGGCGAGCACGCGGGTGGCGGCGAGCTGGTTCTCCACGTCGGCCAAGGCGGTCAGCACGGTCTGGCGATAGGTGGCCACCGCCTGGTCGTATCCGGCCTTGGCCTCCTTGACCCGCGCGCCACGGGCGCCGGCGTCGAACACCGTCTCGGCGATCGCCAGCCCATAGCTCCACAGCGAGTTGGGCGCGTCGAACAGGCTGCCGAGCTCGCTCGCCGCGAAGCCGTAGGAGCCGCTCAGCGTCAGGCTCGGGAAGTAGGCGGCGCGTGCGATGCCGATCTGGGCGTTGGCCGCCGCGGCCCGGCGCTCGGCCGCCGCGATGTCCGGCCGCCGCTGCAACAGTTCCGAGGGCACGCCCGGCGGCACGTCCGGCGCGGTGGCCGTCCACCCCGCCTGGGCCGGCAGGCTGAAGCTGCCCGGCGGCTGGCCGACCAGGACGGCGATGGCGTGCTCGTAGGTCGCCCGCGTCTGCTCCTGCCCGGCCAGGTCGGCGAGGGCGTTGTCCAGCTGGGTCTGGGCCTGCAGCACGTCGCTGCGGGGCGCCGTGCCGGCCTTGTACTGGTTCTGAGAGATTTCCAGCGTGCGGCGATAGCCGTCGGCCGTGGCCTGGTCGAGGGCGAGCAGGATGTCGGTCTCGCGCAGGCCGACATAGTTGGCCGCCAGCTCCCCCTGCAGCGACAGGCGCGCGGCGGCCAGGTCGGCGGCGCTGGCCTGGGCGTTGGCCTTGGCCGCCTCGATGGTGCGCCGGATGCGGCCCCAGACGTCGACCTCCCAGGTGGCCCCCAGGCTGGCGCGATAGCTGGTCCCCCGGCTGCTGGAGGTTCCGGTCGTGGAACCGGAACCGCTCGAACTCGTCGCTTTCGCCCCGCCGCCCGACTTCGTGCCGCTACCGGAAAGGTCGACGGTCGGGAACAGGGCGGCGCGCTGTTCGGACACCAGGGCGCGGGCCTGTCGGTAGGCGGCCTCGGAAGCGATCAGGCTCTGGTTGGAGACCGAGACCTTGGCCTCCAGGTCGTTCAGCACCGGGTCGTTGAACAGGGTCCACCAGTCGCCCTTGTCGCTGAGCTCGGCCGGGGCGGCCGGGGCCCAGCCCTGGGCCTCCTTGTAGGTCGGCGAGACCGGGGCCGAAGGGCGCGAATAGTTCGGCCCGACGGCGCAGGCCGAAAGCGCGGTGGCGGCGAGGAGGGCGAGGGGCAGGGATATGCGGCGCATGGGGATCAGGCCTTTCACGCGGGCTGCACGCCGGCCTCGCCGCCGCTGCGGCTGAGGTGGCGCTCGTCGCGGCGCCCGCGAAGCTTGTCGAGATAGATGTAGACCACGGGCGTGGTCAGCAGGGTCAGCATCTGGCTGGCGATCAGCCCGCCGATGATCGCAACGCCCAGGGGCTGGCGCAGCTCCGAGCCCTCGCCGAAGCCGATGGCCAGGGGCAGGGCGCCCAGGCCGGCGGCCAGCGTCGTCATCAGGATCGGCCGGAAGCGCAGCAGGCAGGCCTCGCGCACCGCCTCGGTGGCCGAGAGCCCGCGCGAGCGCTCGGCGTCGAGCGCGAAGTCGATGATCAGGATGGCGTTCTTCTTCACGATGCCGATCAGCAGGAAGACCCCGATCAGGGCGATGATCGAGAACTCCATGTGGAACAGCATCAGCATCAGGACGGCGCCGACCCCCGCCGAGGGCAGGGTGGAGAGCACGGTGATCGGGTGGACCAGGCTCTCGTAGAGCACGCCGAGCACGATGTAGATCGCGATGATCGCCGCCAGGATCAGGACCGGTTCGTTCTTCAGCTGGTCCTGGAAGCTCTTGGCCGTCCCCTGGAAGCTGCCGCGCACATTGATCGGCATGCCGATGGCGGCCTCCGACCGCGCGATCGCCGCCTGGGCGTCGCTCAGGCTCGCCCCGTCGGCCAGGTTGAACGAGACGGTGGTGGCGAGCTCCGTGTCCTGATGATTGATCGCTGCGGGGGTCGCGCGCTCGGAGAAGCGGGCGATCGCGCTCAGCGGGACCATGGTGCGCGAACTGGTGTTCAGCGCGCTGCCGGTCGAGGCGTCGCGCAGGCCGGGATTGGCCGAGACCGCCTGGGCAGTCGTGCCGGCGGCCGTCGTCGCGGTCTTGCCGGTGGTGATCGTCGTGCTGCTGGCCGGGACGAAGACGTTGGCCAGCGCGTCAGGGCTGCGGGAATATTCCGGCGCCACCTCCATCACCACGCTGTACTGGTTGATGTCCTCGTAGATGGTCGCCACCTGGCGCTGGCCGAAGTGGTCATAGAGCGCGTTGTCGACGTCCTTGGCCGTGATCCCCAGCTTGGCGGCGCTGTCGCGGTCGACGTCGACATAGGTCTCGACCCCGTTGTCCTGCTGGTCGGTGTTGACGTCGGTCAGGACGCTCTCGGTCTCCATCTGGTCCGACAGCTTCTGGGCCCAGGTCTTCAGGTCGGCGGCGTTGTCGCTCTTGAGCGTGTACTGGTAGGTCGCGTTGGTCTGCCGCCCGCCCATCCGCACGTCCTGCTGCGGGTTCAGGAACAGGCTGACCCCGGTCACCCGCGCGAGCTTGGGCCGCAGCCGGGCGATCACCGCCTGGCCGCCATCCTTGCGCTCGCCCCGCGGCTTCAGGTCCACCGACAGGAAGCCGCCGCCGGCCCGCCCGCCGCCGGTGAAGCCGACCACCGTCGAGACCGCCGGGTCCTTCCGGATGATGTTGACCAGGGTGCGCAGCTTGCGGCCCATCTCCTCGGACGAGATGCTCTGGTCGGCGCGGATGCCGCCGTTCAGCCGCCCGGAATCCTGCGTCGGGAAGAAGCCCTTCGGGATCGCCGCATAGAGGTAGAAATTCAGCCCGATCACCGCGGCCAGGATCACCAGCATCAGCGGCTTGACCGACAGCGCCCAGTCGAGGCTCGACTCATAGGCGCGGTGCAGGCGATCGAACCCGGCCTCGAAAGCCCGCGCGATCCGGCCCTGGGCCTTCTCGTCGGCGTGCCGGCGCAGGAGCCAGGTGCACATCATCGGCGTCGTGGTCAGCGAGATCAGCAGCGAGATCATCACCGCCGCCGACAGCGTGACCGCGAACTCGCGGAACAGCCGCCCGACCTGGCCGCCCATGAACAGCAGCGGGATGAACACCGCCACCAGCGAGATGCTCATCGACAGCACGGTGAAGCCCACCTCGCGCGCGCCGCGCAGGGCCGCCTCGAACCGGCTCATCCCGGCCTCCAGGTGCCGGGTGGTGTTCTCCAGCACGACGATCGCGTCGTCGACCACGAAGCCGGCGGCCACGGTCAGCGCCATGAGGCTGAGGTTGTTCAGGCTGAAGCCCAGCAGGTACATCGCCCCGAAGGTCGCCAGCAGCGAGACCACCGTCGCCACCGCCGGGATCACCGTCGCCCGCGCGCTGCGCAGGAAGGCGCTCACGACCAGCACCACCAGGATCACCGCGATCACCAGGGTGATCTCCACCTCCTTCAGCGAGGCGCGGATCGAGGTCGTGGAATCGGCGGCCACCTGCAGCTTGATGTCGCCCGGCAGCTGGGCCGACAGTTCCGGGATCATCTTGCGCACCCCGTCGACCGTCTGGATCACGTTGGCGCCGGGCTGCTGGGTCACCAGCACGATGATCGCCGGCTCGCCGTTGAACAGGCCGGTGGTGTGGATGTCCTGGACGCTGTCGATCACCTGCGCCACGTCGCCCAGCCGCACCGGCGCGCCGTTGCGCCACGAGACGATCAGGCCGCGATAGTCCGCCGCCGTCCGCCCCGCCGGCGGGGTGTAGATCTGCAGTCGGCGCCCGCCCTCCTCGACCACGCCCTTCGGCCGGTTGGCGTTGGCCGACTGGATCGCGGCGCGCACGTCCTCCAGGCTCACCCCGAACCGGTCCAGCGCGAAGGGCGCGAGCTCCACCCGGACCGCCGGCAGCGAGCCGCCGCCCAGCTCCACCTCGCCGACGCCATCCACCTGGGACAGCCGCTGCTGGATGATGTTCGACACCGCGTCGTAGATCTGGCCCGGCGTCCGCGTCTGGGAGGTCAGCGCCAGGATGATCACCGGCTGGTCGGCCGGGTTGCGCTTTCGATAAGTCGGGTTGCTGCGCAGGGTCGTGGGCAGGTCGGCGCGCGCCGCGTTGATCGCCGCCTGCACCTCCCGCGCCGCCTGGTCGATGTTCTTGGAGAGGTCGAACTGCAGGCTGATCCGCGTCGAGCCGTTCGAGCTCGAAGAGGTGATCTCGTTCACGCCCGCGATATTGCCCAGCCTGCGCTCCAGCGGCGTCGCCACGCTGGACGCCATGGTCTCCGGGCTCGCCCCGGCCAGGTTCGCCGAGACCGAGATCGCCGGGAAGTCCACCTGCGGCAGGGGCGCGACCGGCAGGACCGCGAACCCCGCTATGCCCGCCAGCGCCAGGCCGATGGTCAGCAGCACGGTCGCGATCGGCCGGCGGATGAAGGGGCCGGACAGGTTCATGCCGGCTCCGCCCGCGGCTGCGCCGCCTCATCCGGCCCGCCCGGCTTGCGGGTCGGCGCCAGCCTGTCGAAGGCCAGATAGACCACCGGGGTCGTGAAGATGGTCAAGAGCTGGGAGAGGATCAGCCCGCCGAAGATCGCCAGACCCAGCGGTCGGCGCAGCTCCGCGCCCTGCCCGAAGGCCAGCATCAGCGGGATCGCCGCGAACAGCGCCGCCACCGTGGTCATCAGGATCGGACGGAACCGCAGCAGCGCCGCCTGGCGGATCGCCTCGCGCGGCGACTTGCCCTCGTTGCGCTCGGCGTCGATCGCGAAGTCGATCATCATGATCGCGTTCTTCTTCACGATGCCGATCAGCAGGATCACCCCGATGATCCCGATCACGCCCAGGTCCTCGCCGGTCAGCATCAGGGCCAGCAGCGCGCCCACCCCCGCCGAGGGCAGGGTCGACAGGATGGTCAGGGGGTGGATGTAGCTCTCATAGAGCACGCCCAGCACGATATAGACGCAGACCACCGCCGCCAGGATCAGCCACAGCTGGTTGGTCAGCGAGCGTTGGTAGGCGCCTGCCGCGCCCAGGAAGGTCATGGTCACGCCCGCCGGCGGCTTCAGCTTGCCGGAGACCTTGTTCACCTCGCTCACCGCCGCGCCCAGCGACACGCCGGGCTGGGTGTCGAAGCCGATGGTGGCGGCCGGGAACTGGGCCACGTGGCGGATCTGCAGCGGCGCCGGCTGCTCGCGAATGGTGGCCACGGACGAAAGCGGCGTCGGCTTGTTCCCGGCCGGCAGCTGCACCTGGCCCAGCGCCTGCGGCGTCGCCTCGCCCGGCGCGGCCTCCAGGATCACCCGGTACTGGTTGGTCTCGGTGAAGATGGTCGAGATGATCCGCTGGCCGAAGGCGCTGTAGAGCGCGTCGTCGATGGTCGAGGCGCTGAGCGACAGCCGCGAGGCGGTGTCGCGATCGACGTCGACATAGGCCGCCAGGCCCTGGGCGCCGGCGTCGGTGGTCGCATTGGCCACCTTGCGGCTGTCGACGAGGCCATTGGCCAGCCTGTTCGCCCAGCCGTCGACGAGCGCGGTGTCCGAGCCCTCGATCGAGACGCGGTACTGGGTCGGCCCGGTCTCGGCGTCCACCGTCAGGTCCTGGGTCGGCTGCAGGTAGAGATCGAGCCCCGCCACGTCCTTCACCCGGTCGTGCAGCCGCTGCATCACCTTGGCCTGGGAGCCGTGGCTGGGCTTCAGGTCGATCAGCAGAGAACCGCTGGCGAGCGTCGAATTGGTCGCCGCGTCGACGCCGACGAACGAGCTCACATGGGCCACCGCCGGGTCTTCCGAGATCGCGTCCGCCGCCCGCTTCTGCAGCTCGGTCATCCGCTGATAGGAGACGCTCTGCGAGGCCTGGGTGCGGCCCTGCAGCTGGCCGGTGTCCTGGGTCGGGAACAGCCCCTTGGGGATCACCAGGTAGAGCAGGACGGTGAAGGCGAAGGTGGCGACCGCCACCCACAGGGTCGGCCCCTGGCGATCCAGCACCCAGTCCAGCGCCCGCTCGTATCGGCCGAGCACGCGATCGAACACTGCCTGGGCGCGGCCGGCGAAGCTGTTCGGGTGCTCGCCCGCCGTCTCGCGCCGGAGCCAGCGCGCCGACATCATCGGCGTGAGCGTCAGCGACACCACCGCCGAGATCAGGATGGTGATGGCCAGCGTCACCGCGAACTCGCGGAACAGCCGGCCCACCACGTCGCCCATGAACAGCAGCGGGATCAGCACGGCGATCAGCGACACGGTCAGCGAGATGATGGTGAAGCCGATCTGCCGCGCGCCCTTCAGCGCGGCCTCCATCGGCGCCTCGCCGTCCTCGATGTGCCGCTGGATGTTCTCGATCATCACGATGGCGTCGTCGACGACGAAGCCGGTGGCGATGGTCAGCGCCATCAGGCTCAGATTGTTCAGCGAGAAGCCCAGCAGGTAGGTGATCCCGCAGGTGCCGATCAGCGAGATCGGCACGGCCAGGCCCGCGATCACCGTCGCGCGCAGGCTGTGCAGGAACAGGAAGATCACCAGCACCACCAGGCCCACGGCCAGCAGCAGCTCCAGCTCCACGTCGTGCACCGAGGCGCGGATCCCGGTGGTCCGGTCGCTCAGCACCGAGACCTTGAGCTGTGGCGGCAGCGACGCGGTCAGCTCCGGAAGCTGCTTCTTGATCGCGTCCACGGTCTTGATGACGTTCGCGCCCGGCTGGCGCTGGACATTGACCACGATCGCCGGCGTCCCGTCGGCCCAGGCGCCCAGCTTGGTGTTCTCGGCGCTCTGCACCACGTTGGCGATGTCGGCCAGCCGCGTGGTCGCCCCGTTCTTCGAGGCCACGATCAGGTTCTTGTAGTCGTCGACGCTGACCAGCTGGTCGTTGGAATTGATGGTGTAGGAGCGCGTCGGCCCCTCGAAGGTGCCCTTGGCGCTGTTGGCGTTGGCGTTGCTGATCGCCGTGCGCACGGTCGACAGGGAAAGGCCCATCGCGGCCATGGCCTGGGTGTTCACCTGGATCCGCACCGCCGGCCTCTGGCCGCCGCTCAGCGATACCAGGCCCACGCCGGACACCTGGCTCATCTTCTGGGCCAGCCGGGTGTTCACCAGGTTCTGCACCTCGGTGAGCGGCAGGGTGTCCGAGGTGATCGCCAGGCTCAGGATCGGGGCGTCGGCCGGATTGACCTTGGCGTAGGTCGGCGGCGCCGGCAGGTCGGCGGGCAAGAGGTTGCCGCCGGCGTTGATCGCCGCCTGCACCTCCTGCTCGGCCGAATCCAGGCTCTCGCTGAGGTCGAACTGCAGGGTGACGATCGAGGCGCCGGCCGCGCTGACCGAGCTCATGCGCGACAGCCCCGCCATCTGGCCGAACTGGCGCTCCAGCGGCGCTGTCACCGTCTGGGCCATCACCTCGGGGCTCGCGCCCGGATAGACGGTCTGCACCTGGATGGTCGGATAATCGACCTCCGGCAGGGCCGACAGCGGCAGCATGCGGAAGCCGACCAGGCCGGCCAGCACGATGGCGACCATCAGCAGCGCCGTGGCGACCGGCCTCTGGATGAAGGGGGCGGAAGGGTTCATGGCGCCTCAGGCGTCACCGGGAGGTCCGCCGGCGGCGCCGTCCTGCGACGGACGCCGATGACGTTGCCCGCCCGCCTGGCCCCCGCCTTGCTCGGCGCCCGGCGCGGCCTGCTGGCCCTGGGCGCCCTGACCCTGGCCACCCTGACCCTGGCCACCCTGACCCTGGCCGCCCTGGCCGCGATGGCGCCGCCCGCCGCCCTGGCCGCCGCCCTGCTGCGGCTTGTCGCCCGGCAGGGTCACCTTGGCCCCGTCGGTCAGCCGGTCGCCCCCCTCGGTCACCACCTTCTCGCCCACCTGGAGCCCTTGGGTGATCGCCACCTGGGTGGCGCCGCCGGGCCCGCGGGTCACCTTGCGCAGGCTGACCGTATGGTCGGTGTTCAGGATCCAGACGAAGTCGCCCTGCGAGCCGGTGCGGACGGCGGTGACCGGCACGACCACGGCGTCCTTCAGGGTCTGCAGGTTCAGGCGCACGTTCACGAACTGCTGCGGGAACAGCTTGCCCGCGCCGTTGGGGAAGCGGGCCTTGGCCTTCACCGTGCCGGTGGTGGCGTCGACCTGGTTGTCGAGGGTCGAGAAGGTCCCGGTGTCGAGGGTCAGCGTCTTGGTGCGGTCGAAGGCGGTGACCGGCAGGGTTCCCTGGCTCGCCTGGGCCTGGATCCGCGGAACCTCGTCCTGGGGCACCGTGAAGGCCACGTCGATCGGCGCGACCTCGGTCAGCACCACCACCCCGCCGGAAGTCCCGGTCGAGACATAGTTGCCCACGTCGACCAGCCGCAGGCCGACCCGTCCGCTCACCGGTGCGGTGATCCGGCTGAAGCCCAGATTCAGCTGCGCCGTGCCCACCGCCGCGCGGTCGGTGGTCACGGTGCCTTCCAGCTGGCGGACCAGGGCCGCCTGGGTGTCGACGTCCTGCCGGGCGATCGAGTCCTGGGCCAGCAGGGTCTGGTCGCGTTGCAGCAGCAGACGCGCATTGGCCAGCTGGGCCTGGTCGCGGGCCAGCGCGCCCTGCGCCTGCAACAGGGCCATCTTCAGCGGCCGCTGGTCGATGATGATCAGGGGCTGGCCCTTGCGGACCATCTGGCCCTCGCGGAACAGCACGTCGGTGATCACGCCCGAAACCTGGGGCACGACCGTCACCGTCGCCGCCGGGGTCACGGTGCCCAGCGCATCCAGCGTCACCGGCACGTCGGCCTTGGTCGCCGTCGCCACGCCCACCGTGGTCGAGGGTCGTCCGCCGCGCCCGCCGAACCCGCCGCCGGCGCCCTTGGCCCCGCCCTTGGCCATGAACACCGCCACCGCCACCAGGGCGACCAGGGCGATCAGCACCAGGGCCACGATCAGGATGTTGCGCCGCCGCCGGACAGGAGGGGTTGGCCGGCCGGCCGGATGCAGGGGCCCGTCAGTCATGAATTGGTCGTCCTCAGCCGTTCGCGCGCGCGGCGTCGCACCGCGTCCCAAGCTTGACCGAAACGGATCGAAAGGCACGCCGTTCCGTGTCGGGCTCTCGACACTTGCCGCGCGTCGCCAGCCTGAACCTTCGCCGAAGAAATTGGCCTGCGCATTGCTGCGCCGTTGCCGATTAATTCAACCCGGACGCAGGGTTGCGGCTCTGATGGACGGCGGGGTCTTCCCTTCTCCCCTTGCGGGAGAAGGTGGCCTGCGAAGGCAGGCCGGATGAGGGGTCTCTCAGACCTCTCCGGAGGGGCTCCACACCCCTCACCCGACCCTGCTCCGCAGGGCCACCCTCTCCCGCAAGGGGAGAGGGAGAGCATCGGCGGCCACATGCCGTTGCTTTGATCTCAAGGCGCCGGTGGGCGCGACATCGGGATTTCGACGCTCCTACCTGACCGCCGATAACACACCGGTGTTTCGAAGTTTCCCCGGCGGATACTTGCAGGTCGTCGCCCACGTCGGCAGGCTCACTCCGACAGCGAGGACGGCGTCTCGACCGTCCCCACCGGGAGAGAGACATGGCGGATTCGGCGGAACCCCTGGCCGGGGACAAGGGCCTGGGCTTCGACCCGGAAGCCCTGCGCGCCAAGTACCAGGCCGAGCGCGACAAGCGCCTGCGCGCCGACGGCAACGCGCAGTACCAGGAGATCGCCGGGCAATACGCCCACTATCTCGACGACCCCTATGTCGCGCCGGGCTTCACCCGCGAACCCCTGACCGACGAGGTCGAGGTGGTGGTGATCGGCGGCGGCTTCGGCGGCTTGCTGGCCGCGGCGCGCCTGCGCGAGGCCGGCGTCGACGACGTCCGCATCATCGAGAAGGGCGGCGACTTCGGCGGCACCTGGTACTGGAACCGCTATCCCGGCGCGGCCTGCGATATCGAGAGC
>CAMFHW010000015.1 GCA_945952175.1 uncultured Phenylobacterium sp.
CGTCGGCAGCGTCAGATGTGTATAAGAGACAGGCGTTGTCCGGCGTGTCGTAGAACACCGCCGCCGGGACCATCATCGGCAGGCCGTTGGTCAGGCCGCTGCGGAACACGCGGTCGAGCCCCGGCTGTTCCAGCTGGATGTCCTTGTCGACCGCCCGGTGCCAGGGGTCGGTCGAGGAGACGTGCATCACCGACTGGGCGGTGTGGCTGGCGGCGTGGCGCACCGCGTCCTTGAAGGCGCCGTCCGCGCCGGTCGCGCCATAGCCCAGTTCGCGTACGGCGTAGCCAAGATGGTCGCGGATGTCGCCGGGCCCGGAGCCGCCCGAGCTCGCGGTCATATAGAGGCGGATGAACGAGGTGCGGATCGGCGTATCGGCCAGTTTCAGCGTCACCTCGCCGCCCGCGCCGTGCTCGACGACGCCATGGGGGAAGGGGACCCAGCGGCCCGCGGCGTCGTATTCGTCCACGCCGGTCCAGTGCTGGACCTCGTAGCGCGTGGCGTAGGGCTCGCCCCAGCTGATCCGGGCGGTGTCGATCGAGGTCGGGTCGCCCAGCTCCACAACGGCCCATTGCGGATGGTCGCCGTCATGGGTGTAGCGGGCGTCGAGATAGGGGTTCGACTTCCAGAAGGTCGCCGGGTCGCCGTCGTCGAGACGCGACCAGGCCTCGTTGTTGGCCTGGTCGATCGTGTCGCCGCGGCGGGGCAGGTTGTAGCCCCAGGAGGTCATGATCGGCTTGCCGGGCTTGTCCGACGAGGTCCAGTAGCCCTGCTGACGGGCCGGGTCGCTCCAGGTCCCCTCCGGGTTCCAGTGCCAGGCCTCGATGCCGAGCTCGGTGCGCAGGCGGTAGGTGATCGGCCGCAGCCCCGCCGAGCGCATGGCGGCGACGTTGTGTGGCGTATAGAGCCGGTCCGTGTCGCCCTGGCTCGCGCCATCGAGGCCGGCGCCGAACGCTTCGTCCGGCCGGAAGCGATTGGTCGGCCCCTTGGCGGTCTCGATCGTGACGATCGCCGTCCGCGGCGGCGCCGGGGCTGGCGCGGCGGCGCCGGCCAGGGCCGCGGCGAGGCAGAGCAGGGGCAGGCGGGGATTCGGCATCGGGCGGGACCTTAGCCCGGTTCGCGGCGAAAGCTCGACGGTCGCAGGCTTTCGGCTCGCGGGTCCAGAAAATCTATATTGTCGACAGACGAACTAGGAAATAGCTGAAGCTTGCCGTACGCGTCCGCCCGACGCAGCCTAACGCCGAGTGCGGCGTTTGTTTCCCAGCCACCCGGGGCCTCCGAGAGACCACGAGCCGCCATGACCGCGATCGATACGACACGGCCTGTGGCCCCGGCGCGCCCGCCGTTCTTCCGGCGCAGGTCCGCCGTGCCCGGCTTCGCCCTGACGCTCGGCTTGACGATCGCCGTCCTCTCGACCGTGGTGCTGATCCCGCTGTTCGCCGTGGCGCTGAAGGCCGGGCACCAGCCGCCCTCAGAATTCCTGAAGGAGGCCTTCTCGGCGCGGGCGCTCGCAGCCTACCGCCTGTCGTTCGGCGCCGCCTTCCTGGCCGCGGCGGTCAATGGCGTGTTCGGCCTGGTCACGGCTTGGGCCCTGGTGCGCTACGAGTTCCCGCTGAAGGGCCTGATCAACGGCCTGATCGACCTGCCGTTCGCCCTGCCGACCGCGGTGGCCGGCATCGCGCTCACCGCCCTCTATGCCGAGACGGGCTGGATCGGGGCGCTCGCCAAGCCGCTGGGCTGGAAGATCGCCTATACGCCGCTGGGCGTCGTGGTCGCGCTGACCTTCATCGGCCTGCCTTTCGTGGTGCGTACGCTCGAGCCCGTCATGCGCGACCTGTCGGCGGACGTGGAGGAGGCGGCCGCCACGCTCGGCGCGGGGCGGATCGACACCATCCGCCGGGTGATCCTGCCCGCGCTCATGCCCGCCTGGCTGACCGGCTTCGCGCTCGCCTTCGCCCGTGGGGTCGGGGAGTACGGCTCGGTGATCTTCATCGCCGGCAACATGCCCTACAGGTCGGAGATCGCGCCTCTGCTGATCATCATCCAGCTCGAGGAGTACAAGTACGCCGGGGCCGCCGCGATCGCCGTGGTCATGCTGGGCGTCTCCTTCGCCATGCTGTTCGTCATCAACGCCATCCAGGCCTGGGCCCGGAGGCGCGCATGAGCGACCATCCGCACCGCCTGGCGCACGAGGATGCGCCCTGGCTGAAGGCCGTCGTGCTGACGGTCGTCGCCGCCTTCCTGGTCCTGGTCCTGCTGCTGCCCATGGCGGTGGTGTTCGTCGAGGCCCTGCGCAAGGGCCTGGATCCCGCCCTGGAGGCCATCCGCACGCCCGACGCCCAGGCCGCGATCAAGCTCACCCTGATCACCGCGGCCATCACCGTGCCGTTCAACGCCGTCTTCGGCGTCTGCGCCGCCTGGGCCGTCGCCAAGCACCGGTTCCCGGGCAAGGCCCTGCTGATCACCCTGATCGACCTGCCGTTCTCGGTCTCGCCGGTGGTGGCGGGCCTGATCTACGTGCTGATCTTCGGCGCCCAGGGCTGGTTCGGCGAATGGCTGCTGGACCACGACATCAAGATCATCTTCGCCCTGCCGGGCATCGTGCTCGCCACCATCTTCGTGACCTTCCCGTTCGTGGCTCGCGAGCTGATCCCGCTGATGCAGGAGCAGGGGGTGGATGAGGAGGAGGCCGCCGTCTCGATGGGCGCGTCCGGACTTCGCACTTTCTGGAGCGTCACGGCGCCCAACATCCGCTGGGGCCTGCTCTATGGCGTCCTGCTCTGCAATGCGCGGGCGATGGGCGAGTTCGGCGCGGTCTCGGTGGTCTCCGGCCACATTCGCGGCCTGACCAACACCATGCCCCTGCACATCGAGATCCTCTACAACGAGTACGACTTCGTCGGCGCCTTCTCCGTGGCGGCCCTCCTGTGCCTGCTGGCCGTCGTCACCCTCGTCCTGAAGACCCTGCTCGAGATCGCCCAGCCGCCCAGCCGGCGCGTGGGCCACTGACCGGACCCGACCATGACCATCTCCATCCGATCCGTGGCCAAGACCTTCGGGCGTTTCCCGGCCCTGAACCATGTCAGCCTCGAGATCGCCGACGGCGAACTGCTGGCGCTGCTGGGCCCTTCGGGCTCCGGCAAGACCACCCTGCTGCGCGCCATCGCCGGCCTGGAATTCCCCAACGAGGGCCAGATCTTCTTCGGCGACCAGGACATGACCTATGCCAGCGCCGCGGCGCGGCGCGTGGGCTTCGTCTTCCAGCAATACGCCCTGTTCCGCCACATGAGCGTGGCCAAGAACATCGCCTTCGGCCTCGACGTGCGGAAGGGCAGGGCCAAGCCCTCCAAGGCGGAGATCGCCGCCAAGGTCGACGAACTGCTGGGCCTGGTCGAACTCTCCGATCTCGGCAAGCGCTATCCGAACCAGCTCTCCGGCGGCCAGCGCCAGCGCGTGGCCCTGGCCCGCGCGCTCGCGGTCGATCCCAGCGTGCTCCTGCTCGACGAGCCCTTCGGCGCTCTCGACGCCACCGTGCGCAAGTCGCTCCGCAAG
The DNA here is from genome assembly GCA_945952175.1 of uncultured Phenylobacterium sp. GTDB lineage: Bacteria > Pseudomonadota > Alphaproteobacteria > Caulobacterales > Caulobacteraceae > Phenylobacterium. The sequence goes on from CAMFHW010000015.1 coordinate 3,550, forward strand.
GAGGTGCGCCGCATCCACGACGCCACCGGCGTCACCACCATCTTCGTCACCCACGACCAGGAAGAGGCCCTGGAACTCGCCGACCGTGTCGCCATCCTGAAGGACGGCAAGATCCAGCAGGTCGGCACGCCGCGCCAGGTCCACGACGAGCCTGCCGACGCCTTCGTCGCCGGCTTCGTGGGCGAGGCCAACCGCATCGAGGGCACGGTCGCGGCCGGCCGTTTCTCCGCCGGCGAGGTGACCATCGCCGCGCCGGATCGCCCCGACGGCCCGGCGATCGCCTTCGTGCGGCCGCACCAGTTCGTCAAGGGCGGCGCCATTCCGCTCGCCGTGCGGCGCGCCACCCACCAGGGGCCGCTGGTGCGCATCGAGGGCGAGACCGCCTCCGGTCTCTGGCTCGAGGCGGCCTTCTCCCGCGACCAGGCGAACGGAGCCGGGCCCGGCGACGCGATAAACCTGGGGATAGAACGCGCTCACATCTTCAGCGCGTAGGAATATCGGCTCTACTTTAACGAGAGATTCACCGTGGCGCTGCGAAATGCGCCCGCATGGATCAGCTCGCCGGACTCTTCGATCGTCTGCGCGCCTCGCCCCGCCGGGCGTTGCTGATCGAAGCGGCGTTCCTGGTCCCCGCCTTCGGCCTCCTGGCGCTCGGAAGCTTCGAGTGGGGCGGCTATTTCTGGCTGCAGCACAAGGTCCAGACCGCCGCCGACGGCGCGCGTGTGGCGGCCGCCGCCAGCGCTGACCCGGCGCGCCGCAACACGCTGGCCCGGGCCGCGGCCGAGAAGCTCCTGTCCGGCCAGGTCGCCGACCTCGACCTGAAGTCCGGCCCCGACGGCACCCGCGTGCGCCTGGCCTATGACGCCTCGGCCTCGCCGATCTTCGCGCTCGGACACCTGGTGCCCCTGCCGCCGCCGATGATCGTGCGGCTCAGCGGCGGCGACTGATCTACTGCTGCTGTTGCTGCTGCTGGTCGTAGCGCAGGCCGCCGCTCGGGCCGCGCCGGCGGCCGTTGCGCGCGAAGGCCGGCTGGGCGACGCGGATGAATTCCGGCTCGGTCAGGGCCGCGCGGGCCCGGCGCACCGACACCCCCACCGCCAACTGGCTCTCCGCCTCGCCCTTGTAGACCCCCCGCGAGGGCGGCACGTCGTTGTAGTCGCGGCCCACGGCGGCGGCGATATGGCGCTCGCCGGCGATGACATTGTTGGTCGGATCGAGCCCGATCCATCTCACCGAGGGCAGGAAGACCTCGACCCAGGCATGGGTCGCGTCCGGGTCCGAGCGGTCGCCCCCCTTGCGGTCGGTGAACAGGTAGCCCGAGACGTAGCGCGCCGGGATGCCCCAGGCCCGGCAGATGGCGATCATCACGTGCGAGAAGTCCTGGCAGACCCCCTTGCGCAGACCCAAAGACACGTCGATCGGGCTTTCGGCGTCGGTCACGCCCGGCTCATAGGCGAAGGCGCCGTAGATCCCTTCCGACAGCTCGCGCACGGCGGTCAGCGGATCGCGCGCCCGCAGCTGCTCCAGGCCCAGTTCGGCCACGAAGTCGTGGAGGGCCGGGGTTTCCACCGCAAAGCCGTGATGGCGCAGGAAGTCGAAGTTCTCGCCGCGCACGAAGTCGCTCTTCAGCCGATCCCACTCGCCCATGTCCAGCTGGTCGGGCAGCGGCGGCGGCGCCTGGGTCTCGACCGCCGAGCGGGCGGTGATGTTGAGGCGGCTGTGCGGTTGCGGCACGTCGAAATGATAGACGGCGTTGCCGTAGGCGTCGGCATAGGAGAACAGCTGGGCCGGCGGGTCCAGGTCCAGCTCGAACGAGACCAGCCGCTGGCGCGCGCCCTTCTGAGGCTGCATCCACACCTCCATCACGCTTTCGCGGACGGGCTCGGCGTAGTGGTACTGGGTGACGTGACGGACTTCCAAAAGCATGTCGGAGTTCTCTAGGCGGGAAGTCGCATCTCGAGCGGATAGGCGACGAAGGTCTCGTAGATGGTCGCATGGATCGCGGCGCACTCGTCGAGCACGGTGGTCAGCAGAGCGCCCGCGCCATTGAGCTCCAGGTTCTCCACGTCGGCATATTGCAGGCGCGCCTTCAGCCGCCCCGCCAGCCGCTCGGCGCTGGCCGCCCCGGCGTGCTCCACATAGCGCGCGGCGCCCACCAGGTGCTCCTCGATCCGCGCGGTTGTGAAGCGCATGGAGCGCGGGAAGTCCTCGTCGAACATCAGGAACTCGAGGATCAGCCGCGGCTGGATGTCGGCGGTGTAGCGCCGCAGATACGGCTCCAGCGCGCAGCTCATCCGCAACAGGCTGGTCAGCGCGAAGTGATCGGTCATCGCCCGGCGCTGCCGGTCGGCGAAGCACACCTCCAGCAGCCGCCCGATCAGCTGGGCCCGCTCCAGATAGATGCCCAGCAGCAGGAAGCGCCAGCCTTCCCCATGGCTCATGGTCGCATCGGCCGCCCCCTTGAACAGGTGCAGGTCGGCGATGATGTCGTGCAGGAAGGCCGAGGATCCATCGGCGAAGGCCTTGGAAGCCGCCGGGTCGGTGACCCGCAGATAGATCAGGTTCAGCCGCTCCCAGGTCTCGGTGGTGATCTGGTCGCGCACCTGGCGCGCGTTCTCGCGGGCCCGGGCCAGCGAGGTGGTGATCGAGCCGCCGTCCTCGCGGTCGAGCGCCAGCGCCAGCGCCGCCTCATAGGGCGTCAGAGTCTTGTCGATGTCCTGCTCGCCCACCGCCGACATGGCGATCCGCGCGACCTCGCTCGCCGCATCGGTGCGGTCGAGCGTGGCGTTCAGCATCACGTCGGACAGGCGCGCCATGTGCTCGGCGCGCTCAACATAGCGGCCGATCCAGTAGAGGCTGTCGGCCACCCGCGCGAGCATCATGGCTGGGCCTCCTTGCCGAGCGCGTCTGCCGTCAACACCCAGGTGTCCTTCGACCCGCCGCCCTGGCTGGAATTGACCACCAGCGAGCCCTTCTTCAGCGCCACCCGGGTCAGCGCGCCCGGCGTCACCACGATCTTCTCGCCGGACAGGATGAAGGGCCGCAGGTCCACGTGGCGCGGATCGATCGCGCCGTCGATCAGGCATGGCGCGGTCGACAGCTGGATGGTCGGCTGGGCGATGTAGTTTTCGGGATCGGCCTTGATCGCCTCGGCGAAGTCGGCCCGCTCCTTCTTGCTGGCGTGGGGGCCGATCAGCATGCCGTAACCGCCCGAGGCGCCGACCGCCTTGACCACCAGCTTGTCCAGATTGGCCAGCACATGGTTCATCTGCGCCGGTTCGCGGCAGAGGAAGGTCTCGATATTGGGCAGGATGGCGTCCTCGCCCAGATAGTAGCGGATGATCTCCGGCACATAGGCGTAGACCGCCTTGTCGTCGGCGACCCCGGTGCCCGGCGCGTTGCAGATCACCACGTTTCCGGCCCGGTAGGCGTTGAACAGCCCGGCCACCCCCAGCCCGGAATCGCGCCGGAAGGTGAGGGGGTCGATGAAGTCGTCGTCCACGCGGCGATAGATCACGTCGATCCGGCGCAGCCCCGTGGTGGTGCGCATGTAGACCATGTTGTCGTGGACCACGAGGTCGCGGCCCTCGACCAGCGGCGCCCCCATCAGCCGCGCCAGATAGGCGTGCTCGTAATAGGCCGAGTTGTAGACGCCCGGCGTCAGAACCACGACCTGCGGGTTGGGCCGCCAGTCGGCCGCCATGCTCTTCAGGGTCGCCAGCAACAGGTCCGGATAGCGGTCGACGCTGCGCACGCCGGCGGCGCGGAAGGTGCCGGGGAAGGTCCGCTTCGACGCCTCGCGGTTGGCCAGCATGTAGGACACGCCCGACGGGACCCGCAGATTGTCCTCCAGCACCGCGAAGGCGCCGTCCGGCTGGCGGATCAGGTCCGACCCGCAGACGTTCGCATAGGCCTGGTGCGGCACGTACAGGTTCTGCATCTCGCGCCGATAGGACGGCGCGCACAGCACCAGCTCCCGCGGCACGACCCCGTCCATCAGGATCTGCTGCTCGCCATAGATGTCGGCCAGGAACATGTTCAGTGCGCGCAGGCGCTGGGTCAGGCCCGCTTCGATCTTCGCCCACTCGGCCGCCGGGATGATCCGCGGCAGCAGGTCGGTGGGGATGATCCGCTCGGTGGAGCTCTCGCCGCCATAGACCGTGAACGTGATGCCCTGCAGCAGGAAGAAGCGCTCCAGGGTCTTCTGCCGCTCGGCCAGGTCGGCCTCGCTGAGCGTCTGCACCCGCTGGGCCAGGGCGGCGTAATGCGGCCGCACCCCGCCCGCGGCGGTGATCATCTCGTCATAGGGCGCTCCGGGGCGTTCGAGGTCCGCCTCATCCGTTCGTCGCGCCGTCGCCACCCCAAGCTCCAATTCCAAAATCCCTTCCGCGTCCGGCGTATCGACCTTAGGGCTCCGCCCCGCGCACCGGGCAGGATTTCGGAATCGACGGCCGCGCCAGCCGCGGGCGCCCAGCATTTGGGCAAAGTTCTGCCTAACAGGAAAGCACCTTGCGTGACCTAGCCTGGGTGACATCTGCGCGCGGGCCGGGCTAGATCGAACCTGGGGGCGAGGCAGGGATTCTTGAGCTTGGGACGACTGGCCTTCGCTGTCGCCGCCTCGGCGGCCTTGTGCGCCGGCGCCGCGCGGGCGGAGACGCCCAAGGCCGGCGTCCAGGGCGAGATGAAGGCTGCGCTCAGGGCCGAGATCGCCGCGGCGATCGGCGAGACCGACAAGCCCATCGCCAACCGCTTCGAGGCCCGCCGTCGCGCCAACGAGGCCAGCGAGGACGCCATCGCCGTCCTGCGCGCCGAGGGCTACTACGCCTATGACGTCGAGCCGGACGTGTCCGAGGCCGATCCGCCCCAGCCGCTGGTGAAGGTCGTCCCCGGCAAGCGGTTCGTCATCGCCGACCCCTCCATCGAGTGGCTCGCCCCCGCGCCCGGAGCCGGCGTCCAGACCGCCGGCGAGGCGGTCATGGGCCTCGCCAACGGCCAGGCCGGCCGCGCCGCCGACGTGATCGGCGCCGAGGGGCGGATCGTCGCCGCGGTGCAGAAGCGCGGCTATGCCGACGCGGTCGCCGCCCCGCGCGTGGTCACGGTCGACCACGCCGACGGCACGGTGCGGCCGCAATACCGCATCCAGGCCGGCGAGATCGTGAAGCTCGACGGCATCGACCTGGTCACCACCGGAAAGACCAAGCCGGCCTGGCTGATGCGCATGGCCCCCTGGCGGCCAGGCGAGATCTATGACCCCGAGGACGTCGGCGAACTGGAGCGCCGCCTGCTGGACACCGGCGTCTATGATTCCGTCACCGTCTCGCTGGCGCCCAAGGACAAGACCACGGCCCAGGGCCTGCGCCCCGTGGTGGTCAGCCTCGCCGATCGCGCCTATCGCCGCCTCGAGCTCGGCGCCAGCTATTCGACCAGCGAAGGGGCCGGGGCCGACGCCCGCTGGACGCGCTACAACCTGCTCGGCCGCGCCGACACCACCTCGCTGTTCGGCCGCGCCTCGACCATCGACAGCCGGCTCGGGGTTGAGGTGAGCCTGCCGCACTGGCGGCGCGCCCAGCAGACGCTGAAGGCCACGGTCCAGGCCTACAACCAGCAGACCAACGCCTATAATGAGACCGGCGTCGGGGTCAGCGCCGACATCGAGCGGCGCTTCCACAAGACCTCCTACCTGACCCTCGGCGTCTCCCTGGACTATGCCGAGACCGACGAGCAGCAGGCCAATCTCAGCTCGCTTGGCCGCAAGACGGTGGCGGGCGCCCTGTTGGGCGTGTTGTCCCTCGACCGCTCCGACGATCCTCTCGATCCCAAGCGTGGCTGGCGGGTGGAAACCCGGGTCGAGCCGACCATCATCCTGGGCGGCGTCACCCTGCCGTACCTGAAGGTCCAGACGCAGGGCACGGCCTATATTCCGTTCGACGCCAAGGGCCGCACCGTGCTGGCGGGCCGCGTGAAGGTCGGCTCCATCGTCAATGGGACCGTCCCCGACGTGCCGGCCTCGCGCCGGTTCTATTCGGGCGGCGGCGGCTCGGTCCGCGGCTACACCTACCAGGCCATCGGCCCGCACCTGACCGACAACACGCCGGTCGGCGGCGCCTCGGTGCTGGAGGGATCGATCGAGCTGCGCCAGAAGATCGGCCAGCACTGGGGCGTGGTGGGCTTCATCGACGCCGGTTCGATCGGCTCGAACCAGATCCCCAACGGCAACGACATGGCCTTCGGCGTCGGGCTCGGCGTCCGTTACGATCTCGGCTTCGGACCGATCCGCGTCGATGTCGGCGTGCCGCTGAATCCCCGCTCCAACGACGCGGCCTTCCAGGTCTATCTCAGCATCGGGCAGAGCTTTTGAGCGAGCCGCCCAAACTCGAGGAAGCGGCCCAGGAGGTCGCGGCCGTCGCGGCCAAGGTGGCGCGCAGCCGCTCGATCCCGCGCGCCATCGTCATGGTCTGCGCCATCATCGGCCTGCTGCTGGTGGGGACCGCCGCCGGCCTGCGATACGGCGTGCTGCTGCCGCAGGCGCGGCTGCTCATCGAGGCCCGCGCCAGCGGCCTCAAGCTGGGTCGCATCGGGACGCTGCGCATCCAGGGCCTGGACGGCGACATCTGGCGGGATTTCACAGTCCGCGAGCTGACCATCTCGGATGAGAAGGGCGTCTGGCTGGACGCCAAAAACGTCGCCGTGTCGTGGCGTTACATGCAGCTCTTCACCCGCAGCCTGCATATCGACAAGGTCGCGGCCCAGCATCTCACCCTGATCCGCCGACCGACGCTCGGACCGCAGGGCAAGTCCAGCGCCCTGCCGATCAACATCCGCATCGACGCCATCACCACGCGGGTCGAGATGCTGCCGGCCTTCAGCTACGAGCGCGGCGTCTACGACGTCTCGGCGGGCTTCGCCGTCAAGCGCGGCAAGGGCGGGCCGGTGATCCGGCTGGCCGCGGCGAGCCTGCTCCATCCGGGCGACCACCTGAACCTCTCGGCCGATCTCGCCGCCGGCCATCCGATGGTGGTCAAGGCGGACGCGGTGGAGGCGCGGGGCGGAGCCATAGCCGGCGCGCTCGGCCTTCCGGCCACCCAGCCCTTCGAGCTCCAGGCCGACATCGGCGGCCAGACCGAGGCCGGCCGCATACACGTCGTCGCCCTCAGCGGCGCCGCCAAGCCCGTGGCCATCGACGGCCTCTGGACCCGTCAGGGCGGTCAGGCTCAGGGCCGCGTCTCGCTCACCGCGTCGACCCTGACCAAGGGGCTGGCCGAACGGCTGGGCCCGGAAGTGAATTTCACAGCCTCAGGAAAGGCTTCCGGCAAGACCTTGATGGACGTCCAGGCACGGGCGGCCGCCGACAATCTGGTCGTCACCGCCCAAGGCCTAATCGATCCTGACAAGCGCGCGGCGGGCCCGGCCGGCCTCGCCATGACGGCGACCAGCCCGGCCTTGTCCAAGGTGACCGGCGGACCCGACATGGGACCGGCCCAGGTTTCGGGGCGGATGAGCGGCGACCTGTCGGACTGGAAATTCTCCGGCCAGGCCCAGGTCGGCCGTTTCGCGCTGGCGGGCTATCAGCTCGATCGGATCGCCGGGCCGATCGAGTTCGGCCGCCGCAAAGGCCAGTTCGATCTGAAGGGCAAGGCGGCCGGGGCGGGCGGCAAGGGCGGCGGGTTTGCGGCGGCCCTGCTGGGCGCGACTCCCACCGCCGCCTTCGAGGGTTCGCGCCTGGCCGACGGTCGGCTGTCCCTCAAGGATCTGCAGGCGACCGGCGCCGGGCTGAAGATCTCTGCGACCGGCGGGCGGACCTTGCTGGGCGGGCTGAACTTCAAGGGCGAGGCCCAGTTCTCCAACCTCGCCGCCGCGCGGGCAGGGGCGAGTGGTGGTCTGTCGGCGACCTGGAGCGCGGTGCAGGCGGGGTCCGGCAAGCCCTGGACCCTGGGGCTCGACGCGGCGGGCGCCAAGTTCGCCAGCGGCTATGGCGAGCTCGACCGGCTGCTCGGCGCCTCGCCCCGCCTCAAGGCCCAGGCCGCGATCGCGGGCGGCGAGATTTCGGTTTCCGACGCCAGTCTTGACGGCGCGGCGCTCAAGGCCCAGGCCGCCGGCGTCAAGGGCTCGGACGGCGCCCTGCGCTTCAAGCTCGACTGGTCCGCCTCCGGCCCGTTCCGTGCGGGCCCGGTGGAGATCACCGGCAAGGCCAAGGGGACAGGCGCGCTCTCCGGGACGATCGCCGAGCCCCGCGCCGACCTGCTGGCCGACTTCGACGCCATCGACGTGCCGCGCCTGCCGCTGAAGTCGGCCCACCTGGTGCTGAGCTTCCTGCGCAAGCCCGACGGCTCGGCGGGGACCGTCGTGCTCACCGCCGCCAGCGCCTACGGCCCGGCGACCGCCAAGTCGGACTTCCGCTTCCCGGGTGACGGTGTCGACCTCACCGACCTGGCGGTGGATGCGGGCGGGCTCAAGGCGGCCGGGGCGGTGGCGCTGCGCGGCCGGACCCCCTCGACCGCCGACCTCAAGCTGGCCCTGGTCAAGGGCGCCTTCCTCGACGGCGGCCGCGCCGGCGGCGCGGTGAAGATCGTTGACGCCCCGGGCGGCCCGCGGGCGCGCCTGGCGCTCACCGCCGAAAACGCCATCCTGCCGGGCGGCGGCTTCGCCATCGGCCAGGCGAAGATCGCCGCCGACGGGCCGCTGGCCGCCTTGCCCTATGAGGTCCAGGCCAATGGCGCGGCCACCGGCGGCAAGTGGAACCTGACGGGGCGCGGCGTGCTGGCCGACGCCCATCCGGGCTGGAGGCTCGGCTTCGATGGCGACGGCCGTCTCGGCCGCCGCGACCTGCGGACCACCGAAACCGCGGTCCTCCAGTTCGGCGGCCCCGAGCGCTCGGCGCGGCTGCGCCTGGTCGCCTCGGACGGCGGGACCATCGCGCTCGACGGCCGCATGGTCGGCGAGGTCGCCGAGGTGAAGGCCCAGGTCCAGAAGCTCGGCCTTGGCCTGTTCGACGAGGACCTCACGGGCAAGGTCGACGCCAGCCTGGCCCTGACGGGGCAGGGGGCCCGGCTCGGCGGGGAGCTCGACGCTCGCCTGGACGGCGTGCGCGGCCGCGGCTCCGACCCGGCTCAGGGCCTGAACGGCGATCTGAAGGCTCGGTTGGCCGGCGAGGACCTCATCATCGACGGGGCCGTGACCAACAGCCAGGGCCTGAGCGCCAACGCCAACCTGGTGCTGCCGGCCGAGGCCTCGGCCGCGCCGTTCCGCATCGCCCTGGCGCGCAAGAAGCCCCTGCGCGGGCGGGTGTTCGCCGACGGCGAGATCAAGCCGCTGTGGGATCTGCTGGTCGGCGGCGAGCGGGAACTGTCCGGTCACGTCAAGCTGTCGGGCGAGCTCGGCGGGACCCTGGCCGACATCCGCGCCGTGGGCGACGCGTCGGTCGACAACGGCCGCTTCGCCGACGGTCCCACCGGCCTGGTACTGAAGGACGTCGTGCTGAAGGCCGCGCTCGCCGACAACGCCATCAACATCAGCCAGGCCACCGGCGCCGACGGCCATGGCGGCGCCGTCGACGGCCAGGGCCGCATCAGCCTGCTGCGTGAGGGCGCCAGCACCTTCCGCCTCAATCTCAAGAGCTTCCGCCTGATCGATAACGAGCTCGCCACCGCCTCGGCGACTGGTCAGGCGACGCTCGATCGCAACGCAGATGGCAAGGTGCGCCTGGCGGGCGCGCTCACCATCGACCGCGCCGACGTCTCCGCCCGCACGCCCACCCCCAGCGGCGTGGTCGCCATGGACGTGGTCGAGATCAACCGTCCCGCCGACCTCACCGGCAAGCTGCCGCCCGCCGCCAAGCCGGCCGGCGGCGGCGCGGTGGCCCTCGACGTTTCGCTGAAGGCGCCGCGCCGCATCTTCCTGCGCGGCAAGGGCCTCGACGTGGAGCTCTCCCTCGACGCCCACGTCGGCGGCACGACCTCCAACCCGACCCTCTCCGGCGCCGCCCGCGTTGTCCGCGGCGACTACGACTTCGCCGGCAAGCGCTTCGAATTCGACGAGCGCGGCGTGGTCTATCTGGCCACCTCGCCCAAGGACATCCGCCTCGACCTGACCGCCACGCGCGACGATCCCTCGCTCACCGCCGGCGTCCGCATCCGCGGCACCGCGGCCAGGCCGGAGATCACCCTGACCTCCACCCCGACCCTGCCCAATGACGAGGTCCTGTCCCAGGTGCTGTTCGGCCGCTCGGCCTCGCAGCTCTCGCCGCTGGAAGCCGCCCAGCTCGCCTCGGCCCTGTCGTCCCTGGCGGGCGGCGGAGGCTTCGACGTGATCGGCAACCTGCGCACCTTCGCCGGTCTCGACCGGCTGGCGTTGGGCGGCGGGGGCCAATCGGGCGTCACCGTTTCCGGCGGCAAGTACCTGACCGACGACGTCTATCTGGAACTGACGGGCGGCGGCCGCGACGGCGCCTCGGCCCAGGTCGAATGGCGGATCGGCAAGTCGCTCTCCATCATCTCCAAGATCGCCGGCCAGGGCGACGGCAAGCTCGCCGTCCGCTGGCGCAAGGACTACTGAGGAGCCGCCCATGCGCGCCGCCATCGCCGTCGTCGGCTTCCTGGCGTTGACCGCCTGCCAGCCGCCGCCCCTGAAGGCGCCTGGCAATCCCGGCGTCTGCTGGCGTCTCGCCGAGGCCCAGAACGGCAAGGCCGATTTCAAGCCCTTCGCCTACAACCTGGAGAACCTGGAGGCCTGCGCCGTCCAGCTCGAAGGCGCGCACCTCGCCAACCGGACCCCGATGGTCGGCGCCTTCCAGGGGCGCATCATCTATGTCGACGACCAGGAGATCTCCGCCGCCGCCGACGGCCGCTCCCAGCGCTATCGCGTCTTCAGTCCGGCCCAGCGCGCCAAGATCGACGAGGGCTTCAAGACCCTGCAGGAGCGCCGGCGCACCGGCGGCTGAGCTTGCGGCCCGCGCCGGGCCGGCGCACTCTCGCGCCTCGACGCCCGCCTGAGACGGGCGCGTGGGGAGCCCAGCCATGATCCGACGCGGCCGCGCCTATCTTCAGCCCCGCACCGAGGCCGCCCGGCCCGAGACCGAGCAGCTCGAGCGCGAGGGCTACGCCGTGGTCCGTGGCGTGTTCAGCCCCGGGGAGGTCGCCGCCCTGCGCGAGGAGATCTCGGCGATCTTCGAGCGCGATCCGCCCGACGAGCGCGGCGCCCGCGCGCCGGAGGACGCGGCCATGTTCCGCTACGCCATGTTGAACCGCAGCGCCGCCGCCCAGGCCGCCGTCGCTCACCCAGGCCTGCTGGAGGTGATCGAGCCGCTGCTGGGCGAGGACTGCCACGTCATCGCCAACACCGCCTGGCGCAATCCCGCCGGCCATCCCGGCTCCCACGGCGGCCAGAACTGGCACATCGACGCCGGCCCGCACGTGCCCTTGCCCGACGGCGTCCGCTGGCCGGCCGAGATCCCGCATCCCGTCTTCGCCATCGGCGTGCACATCTATCTGCAGGACTGCGCGATCGAGGACGGGCCGACCGGCGTCCTGCCGGGCAGCCACCTGTCGGGCCGCGCCCCGCCGGCCGACCGCACCTTCGACGACGACCTCGACTACGAAGGCCGCAAGGTCCAGCCGCTGATCACCCGGGCGGGCGATGCGGGCCTGTTCGTCTCCGACGTCTGGCATCGGCGCATGCCGACCCGCGACGGCGACCACGGCCGCTTCTTCCTCCAGGTCCACTACGGCCGTCGCGACATCGCCCAGCGCCTGTTGCCCACCGCCCAGGCCAATCACCTATCCCCCGAGGCCATCGCCCGCGCCGGAACCGAGCGCGAGCGGCGCGTCATCGGCCTGCACCCGCCGTTCTTCTACGACGGCTGAATTCAAGGAGACCGCGACATGCGCAAGATCAGCCTGGGCGACGCCGTGCCCCAATCCGCCGACGCCGTCTGGGCGGTGATCGGCGACTTCGGCGGCATCCGCAAATGGGCCCCGGCCGTCGAGGCGGAGAGCACCGAGGACACGCCCCAGGGCAAGGTCCGCACCCTCACCATGCCGGGCGGCCGCGTGATCAGCGAGCTGATGGTCGATCACGGCCCGCACCACTACACCTATGCCCTCGATCGCCCGGACATGAAGCTCTACCGCTCCACCGTGGCCGTGCGGCCGCTCGGCGACGGCGGGTCCATGATCGAGCTCACCGTCGAGTTCGATCCCGCCGAGGGGACCGAGATCACCCCGGCCACGGAGAACTTCCTGAAGTTCCTGGGCGGGAACCTGAAGGCGATGAAGCGCGCCGCGGCCGGCTAGCCGTCGGCCAGCACGGCGGCGATGGTCGCCCGCGCATTGGCGGCCAGGGCCGGATTGGTCTCGCGATAGTAGGGCAGTTGAACGATGGCGACCGACAGCGCCCAGGCCCGTCCGCGCGCCCAGGTGGCGTCGTCCACGCGCAAGGCGTCGCGATAGGCCGCCCGCGCCGAGGGCGACAGCAGGTTCCAGCCGACGATCAGGTCGCAGGCCGGATCGCCCGCCGCCAGGCCGCCGAAATCGATCACCGCCGCCAGGCGTCCATCGGCGACCAGCAGGTTTCCCGGACAGAGGTCGCCATGCAGCCAGACCGGCGGTCCAGCCCAGGTCGGCGTCGCGAGGCCGGCGTCCCAGGCCGCGCTCACCGCCTCGGTGTCGACCAGCCCCTCGGACCTGGCGATCGCCTCGCGCGTGAAGCCGTCGCGCAGGGCCAGCGGGACGCCGCGGCCGAAATTGTGCCGCCCCGGCGTCGGCGCGCCGGTCGCATCGATGGCCTGCAGCGCGAGCACGAACCCGGCGAGGTCGCGCGCCAGCGCATCTCCGCCCACGACGGGGTTCTCGCCCTCGATCCAGGCGCAGACCGACCAGGGCCAGGGATATCCCGCCCCGGGCTCCCCCGCCGCCAGGGGCCGCGAGATCGGAACCGGCAGGTGCGGCGCCAGCCTGGGCAGCCAGGTCTGCTCCTTCCCCGCCTGGCCGGCGGCCGAGGGGCGCAGCGGCAGGCGCACGGCCATGTCCTCGCCCAGCCGATAGAGTGCGTGATCGGTCCCGGCCGAGGCGACCGGCCTCAGTGGCAGGTCCGCCCATTGCGGATGCTGCTCGGCCAGCAGCAGGCGCACCAGGGCCTCGCTGGTCGGTGTCTCGTCGGCATGCATCTGCGGAGCCATGCCGCCTTATAGCGGAGGTTGGGCTAGGCCGCCCGCCCGCCGGCCTTCGCGTAGGCCTGGGTGCCGTGGGTGAAGACCTTGTCGCCCGGCGCGACCGCGTCGATCGGAATGTCGGGCAGGCCCTCCAGCCGGTCATAGAGCGCCCCGAAGTCCTGCAGCGTCGCGTCCAGCAGGGCCTGCAGCGACGGGATCACGAAATAGGCCTGCTGGAAGTCGTCGATCCGGTAGGGCGTGCGCATCACCCGCTCCAGGTCGAAGCCGATCCGGTTGGGGGAGGGGTCGTCCAGCGCGAAGATCGATTCCGCGCGGCTGGAGACGATGCCCGCCCCGTAGATCCGCAGGCCCTGCGCCGTCTCCAGGAGGCCGAACTCCACCGTGTACCAGTAGAGCCGCGCCAGGTTGTGAAGTTGGCCGCGCCCCAGGGCCCGCAGGCCCCCGCGCCCATAGGCGGCCATGTAGTCGCCGAAGGTCGGGTCGGTCAGCATCGGCACATGGCCGAACACGTCGTGGAAGACGTCGGGCTCTTCGAGATAGTCGAGCTCGTCCGGCTTGCGGATGAACTGCCCCGCCGGAAAGCGGCGATTGGCCAGGTGGTCGAAGAACACCTCGTCCGGCACGAGCCCGGGCACGGCGACCACGCGCCAGCCGGTCAGCCGGAACAGCTCCTCGTTGATGCGCACGAAGTCGGGAATGCCGCCCCGATGCAGGTCCAGCGCGTCGAGCCCCTTCAGGAAAGCGTCGCAGGCGCGGCCGGGCAACAGCTTGGCCTGGCGCTCATAGAGCGTCATCCAGACCTGGTGTTCGTCAGGGGTGTAGCGCGACCATTGCTGGTCGATCGTCCAGTCGGCGCGGACGCCCGGCGGGGGCCCGGACTTGAAGCCATCGGCGCTCATGGCCGCAGAATGGCCCAGGCTGCGCGAAAGTTCCGTTCGATTTGCCCCCGATTTCGCGGGCTTGCCGGATAAACCTTGCGCCGCAAGCCGCGCGGGCGGCGGATCAGTGGCTGACCCGCGGCCTCAGCGTGTAGTGGCCGTGATCGAAGGATTCGAAGATCAGCGGCGCTTGCGGGTGGCCCACCGGTTCCCCGCTGTCGTCCGGCAGCAGGTTCTGCTCGGAGACATAGGCCACGTAGGCGTTCTCCTCGTTCTCGGCGAGCAGATGGTAGAAGGGTTGGTCCTTCCGCGGC
>CAMFHW010000016.1 GCA_945952175.1 uncultured Phenylobacterium sp.
CGCCTGCAGGCCGGCGCGCTTGGTGACCGCCACCAGGGTGCCGAGGTTGTCGAAGAAGTCGACGAACAGGAAGACGAAGACGATCTCCAGGATCGCCACCGACAGCCCGCCCTTGCCGAGGCCCAGCACCCCGCCGAGATCGGCCTTGAAGGCCGTGGAGGACAGCGCGGCGAGGTCGTAGGGGCCCGGCTTGAACGGGGTGACGTGCAGCGCGAAGGCGAGCGCGGTCACGACCAGGATGCCGATCAGTACGGCGGCGCGGACCTGGCGCGCCATCAGGGCGCCGGTGATGACGAGGCCCGCGAGGGACAGCAGGGTGGTCGGGGACTTGAGGTCGCCCAGGGCGACGGTGGTGGCGGGGTTGGCGACGACGAGGCCCGCGCCCTTCAGGCCGATGAAGGCGATGAACAGCCCGATGCCGGCGGCGATGGCGGCGAACAGCGGGCGCGGCACCGCCTCGACGATCAGCTTGCGCACGCCGGCCAGGGTGAGGACCAGGAAGACCAGGCCGGAGATCAGCACGCAGCCCAGCGCCGTCTGCCACGGCACGCCCATGCCCTTGACGACGGTGAAGGTGAAGTAGGCGTTCAGGCCCATGCCGGGCGCGAGCGCCAGCGGATAGTTGGCGATCAGGCCCATCAGGATCGAGCCGAAGCCGGCCGCCAGGCAGGTCGCCGCCGCGACCCCGGCCACCGGCATCCCCGCCTCCGACAGGATCAGCGGATTGACCAGCACGATATAGGCCATGGTCATGAAGGTGGTGGCGCCGGCCAGGGCTTCGGTGCGGACCGAGGTTCCGTGGGCCTGGAGCCCGAACAGCCGTTCCAGCATCTTTGCTCAGTCCTTCGGCGGAGTGTCGCGATAGCGGGGCCAGCCCTGGACCAGGGCGCGGACCACCGGCGAGCCGACCCGGTAGGCGGCGTCGAAGGCCGCCGCCGCGCCGCCGGGGGTGAAGGCGGTCAGCGCCTGGGGCTGACCGGTCGGTTCCTGGGTGTAGTTGCTGGCCGTCCGCAAGACGAGGACGCGCTTGAGGTCGACCTGACCCTGGGCGGCATAGAGGCTGAGCACGTCCATCACGCCCTGATCCTCGCAGTCACTCATGGCGAGGACCGCCTGGCCATCGCTCCAGAGGCCCATCCAGTCGCGGGCCCAGGCGGTTCGACGGGTCCCGTGCCAGAAGCGGATGGCGCCCAGGGCGTCGCCGAGGAAAACATGGGGCGGAGCTAGCGCGGCGGGCTCGTCGGGATACTTGGCGCGGGCGGCGCGCAGGTTGTCGTTGTCGGGGAGCTCGACATTGCGGGTCAGGCCGTAGGCCCAATTGACCAGGCCGGGATCGAGCCTCCAGGCCATGCCGCTGGAGCCGGCGGCCGAGCCCTTCTTGCCCGGCTCATGCGTGCCCAGGGAATAGAGGCCCCAGGGCCAGCCGGCGGGGGTCTCGCGGTCGTCGACCTCGAACAGCGGATCGCCGTCGATCACCCAGCGCGCCCAGGCGGCCGAGCCGATCGAGCCCGCCCGAGCGTCGACGCCGGCGATCCCGGCCACGACCCAGTAGGCGTGCGAGAGGTCGAAGCGGCCGCCGCTGATCAGGGCCGCGATCGTTTCGCGGGGGCGGCCGCGCATGCCGGTGACGACGCCCAGCACCCCATCGTCGGAGAGGCGCACCCGGCGTTCGATCCCGGTGACCTGCAGGGTTTGCTTGAGGGGATAGGTCTCGACCCAGTGCTGGAATTCGCCCGGCAGGTCACCCGTGTCGGCGCCCACCTCGAAGGTGGTGAGCACGACGACCTTGATGGGGATCGGACGCGGCGCGGCCAGGGCCGGCCCGCACGCCGCCCAGATCAACATCAGCAAAGCCCAGAATCGCCCCATGCCCTATCAGACCCAGAGCGCTCGTCCTGGCAAGGGGTGGCGGCTTGCGCCGGCCGCCGGGCGCTCGCTAGGCTGCCGCCGCGCCAGGGAACCGCCCGCGAAATGAATATGATCCGTCTACTGATGATCTGCGCGACGACCGCGTTCGCCAACCCCGCCCACGCCGCGCCGGAGCCTGCGCGGACGGCGGTGATCTCGGCCTTCGCGCCGGAGCTGGAGGCGTTGAAAGCAGCGACGGCGGATCGCAAGGAGACCGTCATCCACGGTGTGGTCTTCACCACCGGGACCCTGGAGGGCAAGCCGGTGGTGCTGTTCCTGTCGGGCGTGTCGATGGTCAACGCGGCCATGACCACCCAGCTCGCCCTGGACCATTTCCCGGTGCGCCGAATCGTCTTCTCCGGCGTGGGCGGCGGCGCCGATCCGGAGCTCGACGTCGGCGACGTGGTCGCGCCGGAACGCTGGGGCGAATACCAGGAGACCGCCTATTCGCGCGCGACGGCCGACGGCTACGCCCCCTCCCCGCTCGGCGAGGCCCAGCCCTTCCCCGCCTTCGGCATGGCGATCCCGCGCCTGGTGGCGGTGCCCAAGCCCGGCGGCGGCGAGGACAAGCGGTTCTGGTTCGAGGCCGATCCGGCGCTCATCGCCACCGCCAGGACCGTGGCCGCCAAGGTGGAGCTGGCCCGCTGCGCGGCGGCCGCGTGCCTGGCCAAGGCGCCGCGCATCGTGGTCGGCGGCTCGGGCGTCTCCGGCCCGACCTTCGTCGACAACGCCGCCTATCGCGAATACGCCTTCCGCGCGTTCGAGGCCCGGGTGCTGGACATGGAGACCGCCGCGGTCGCCCACGTGGCCCATGTGAACGGGACGGCCTTCATCGGCTTCCGCAGCCTGTCGGACCTGGCCGGAGGCGATCCCTCGGCCAACCAGTTCCCGGTGTTCATCCGCCTGGCGGCGGAGAACTCGGCGCGGACCGTGCGCGCGTTCGTGGCGGGGTTGCCGGATTGAGGCGCGCCCACAGAGTGTCATCCCGGAAAGCCGCGCGAGCGGCTTGTCCGGGACCCATACGCGCGGGGCTTTCCGGATGGATCGGTGCTTATGGGCCCGGTCTTCGGCTGCGCCGAAACCGGCATGACACCTTGGATGGGCCTGCTGGGCGACCTTACGCCGCCGTCGGGCTTTCGGCGTTGGGGTCGCCATAGGTGAGCGAGACGAAGACATCCTCGAGGTCGGGGTCTTCGGTGGCGATGTCCTTGATGTGCAGGCCGCTGGCGCGGACGGCGGCCAGGACCTGCTCCACGCTCGACTGCCCGGTGCGGTAGGTGACCGAGAAGGCGCCGCCGGCCCGCAGGCGGGTCTCGAAGCCCGCCAGGGTCGGCGCCTCGGCCATCGGCTCTTCCGGCGTCACCACCACGGCGCGGGTGTCGAGGCGGCGCAGCAGGGTCGTGGTCGGCTCGCAGGCCACCACCTGGCCGCGGTTGATGATGGCGATCTGGTCGCAGAGCTCCTGGGCTTCTTCCAGGTAGTGGGTGGTGAGCACGATGGTCACGCCCCGGGCGTTCAGCTCCAGCACATAGCGCCAGAGCTGGCGGCGCAGCTCGACATCGACGCCGGCGGTGGGTTCGTCGAGGATCAGCACAGGCGGATTGTGGGTCATGGCCTTGGCCACCATCAGGCGGCGCTTCATCCCGCCGGACAGCTGGCGCACATAGGCGTTGGCCTTGTCGCCGAGGCCGAGCGCGGTGAGCAGCTCCATGGTGCGCCGCTCGGACGGGGGCACGCCGTACATGCCGGCCTGGACCTCCAGGCTCTCGCGCGGGGTGAAGAAGGGGTCGGCGGCGATCTCCTGCGGCACCACCCCGATCGCGGCGCGGGCGTCGCGCGGGCGCTCGTCGATGTCGCGGTCCCAGATGGTGACCTTGCCCGAGGTCTTCTTGGTCAGGCCCGCCAGGATGTTGATAAAGGTCGACTTGCCGGCCCCGTTGGGGCCCAGCAGCCCGAAGATCGAGCCGCGGGGGATCTGCAGGTCGATCCCCTTGAGGGCCTTCATCTCCTGGGTGGTCTTGGTGGCCGGATAGGTCTTGATCAGACCTTTCGCCTCGATGGCGTAGTCGGGAAGGTTCATGCGGCTCTTTAAAGCAGGCGGGCGCGATTGACGGCTTAAGCTATGGTCGCATACCTAGGCCCGCGCGCCGCCATATCCAAGCCGCCGCGTCCGGAGAGTTTCATGGCCCGCAAAGCCCCCGCCAAGACCCAGGCCGCCGCCGCGCCGCAAACCGTGACCGGTCCCGCGCCGGAAGTGATCACGGTGCGCACCAAGCGCGTGGCCTGCGACGGCGTCGGCGGGGCGCTCGGCCATCCGCGCGTCTGGCTGGAGATGGGCGAGGCCGATTTCGTCGAATGCCTCTACTGCGACCGTCGCTTCGTCCTGGCCCATGGCGCCGAGGGCCTGGAGAACGAGGAGCTGGCGCCCGGCGTCTACGAGGGCTCGCACGGGCACTAGGGACGTCCGGCCGCACGTTCGGCAAAACAACCCTCTATTCGAGACGTCATCGCCGGCCTCGTGCCGGCGACCCATACGCGCCGCACGTGGAGGTAGGTCTCCGGATGCGGAGATCATGGGTGGCCGGGACAAGCCCGGCCATGACGGCGTGGAAGCGGCGCCGCGCGCCTCGCAACCTCGGCCCAAACCCGACTCCAGAGTGGCCCTGTCGCCGTCCGGATTCCGCCAGCAGGTCACAATCGGGCTCCCTATATCGTCCTTCGCCGCAAGACCGGAGGAGGCCGCCATGTCCGACAACGCCAAGAGGTTCCACCAGCTCCACCAGGGCCCCGAGGTCCTGGTCCTGCCCAACGCCTGGGACGCGGCCAGCGCCGCCCTGCTGAGCGACGCCGGCGCCAAGGCCGTCGCCACCTCCTCGGCCGCCGTGGCCTGGGCTCGCGGCTATCCCGACGGCGACACCGTGCCCGTGCCGGTGGTGCTGCAGGTGATCGCCGAGGCGGCCAAGGCCTCGAAGGTCCCGCTGACCGCCGACATCGAGGGCGGCTATACCGACGACCTCGCCACCCTCGCCGAGACCATTAGGGGCGTGGTCGGCGCGGGCGCCGTGGGGATAAATCTCGAGGACGGGACCCGCGACCCGGAGCTGCACGCCCGCAAGGTCGAGACGGCGCGCAAGGCGGCCACCGAAGCCGGTGTCGACCTGTTCATCAACGCCCGCACCGACGTCTATCTGAGGGGCCTGGCCCAGGGCGATGCGGCCCTGGCCGAGACGCTGAAGCGGGCGGAGCTCTACCGCTCGGCCGGCGCCAGCGGGATCTTCGTGCCCGGCCCCAACGAGGCGGGCCTGATCGGCGAGCTGGTGAAGGGCGTCGCCCTGCCGGTGAACGTGATGTCGCGTGGCGGCGTGCCGAAGGTCCCGGAACTGCAGGCGCTGGGCGTGCGCCGGCTGTCTTCGGCGACCGGCCTGTTCAACGCCGCCTTCAGCGCGCTCATCAAGGCGACCGAAGGCTTCCTGCGCGACGGTGACCCGGACGCCCTGGCGGCGGTCGGCGGCGGGGTTCCGAACCTGAACAAGCGGTTCGAGTAGGGGCCTCGCACCCGCGTGGGGACTGGATGACAATTGCGTCGCCCGCCCCGACACATCCACATCGCAATTGTCTTCCTGTCCCCGATGCCCGCGCCGCGTCGGGGACAGGAACGCCATTCCTCGAATGACGCGTCGAGGCGGAGACGGAATGGCGATCCAGTCCCCGTTCAAACGTGTCAGCAGCGGTCACTCCGGGGCGTGACCCGGCGGGGGCTTGATCCTATCTTCCCCGCATGACCGACACCGCCGAAGCCGCCCTGCCCGACCTGCCGCGCGACCTGACCCAGGACGGGCCGCCGATCCGGCTCTACCTGGTCGACGGCTCGGGCTTCATCTTCCGCGCCTTCCACGCGCTTCCGCCGCTGACCCGCAAGTCGGACGGTCTGCCGATCGGGGCGGTCTCCGGCTTCTGCAACATGCTGTGGAAGCTGCTGGTCGACATGAAGGCCCAGGCCGATGCGCCGACCCACCTGGCGGTGGTGTTCGACCACTCGGAGAAGACGTTCCGCAATGCGCTGTACGACCAGTACAAGGCCCACCGGCCACCGCCGCCGGAAGACCTGATCCCGCAGTTCCCGCTGGTGCGCGAGGCGACGCGGGCCTTTGGCGTGCCCAGCCTGGAGCTGCCCGGCTACGAGGCCGACGACCTGATCGCCGCCTATGCGTGCAAGGTCCGCGACCTGGGCGGCGAGGTGCTGATCGTCTCGTCCGACAAGGACCTGATGCAGCTCGTCGGCGAGCGGGTGTCGATGCTCGACACCATGAAGAACCTGAAGATCGGCCCCGAGCAGGTGTTCGAGAAGTTCGGGGTGAGCCCTGACAAGGTGGTCGACGTCCAGTCCCTGTGCGGGGATTCGGTGGACAACGTGCCGGGCGCCCCCGGCATCGGCATCAAGACCGCGGCCCTGCTGATCAACGAATATGGCGACCTGGACACGCTGTTGGCCCGCGCCTCCGAGATCAAGCAGGACAAGCGGCGCCAGACCCTGATCGACTTCGCCGACCAGATCCGCCTGTCGCGCCAGCTGGTGACGCTCGACTGCGACACCCCCCTGCCGGAGCCGCTGGACGAGCTGAAGGTGGCCGATCCGGACCCGGCCGTGCTGGCGGGCTTCCTCGAGACCATGGAGCTGCGCACGCTGGGCCGCCGGGTGGCCGGCGGGACCGGGGCGACGCCCGCGGCCGCCATGCCCGCGGCGCCCGCCGCCGCGGCCCCGAAGGCCGCGCCGGGCCCGGTGGCCCACGGGCCCATCGACACCACCGCCTATGCCTGCATCCGCGCCCTCGCGACCCTGGACGCCTGGATCGCGCGGGCCACGGCGGCGGGGATCGTGGCGTTCGACACCGAGACCGACGCCCTGTCCTCGGCCACGGCCAACCTGTGCGGCGTGTCCCTGGCCATCAAGCCGGGTGAGGCCTGCTATATCCCTGTCGGCCATGAGCACGAGGGCGGGCTGGCCCTGGAGGCCCCCGCCGACCTGACCCAGATCCCCTGCGAGGAGGTCATGGCGCGGCTGAAGCCGCTGCTGGAAGACCCCTCGGTGCTGAAGGTGGCGCAGAACGCCAAGTACGACATCGCGGTCTTGTCGCGGTACGGCATCGAGGTCGCGCCCGTCGATGACACCATGCTGATCAGCTATGTGCTGGAGGCCGGCGTCCACAAGAGCCACGGCATGGACGAGCTGTCCAAGCGGCTGCTCGACCACGAGCCGATCGCCTTCAAGCAGGTGACCGGGACCGGCAAGAGCCAGAAGAGCTTCAAGCACGTGCCGTTGGAGCCGGCGACCGCCTATGCCGCCGAGGACGCCGACGTCACCCTGCGCATCTACGACCACCTGCGCCCACGCCTGCGGCCGGAGGGGCTGCTGACGGTCTACGAGACCCTGGAACGGCCGATGCCGGTGGTGCTGGCGCAGATGGAGAACGCCGGCATCCGCGTCGATCCCGACGTGCTGCGCCAGCTCTCCAACGACTTCTCGGTGCGCATGGTCGAGCTCGAGGCCGAGGCCCACCGCCTCGCCGGCCACCCGTTCAACCTGGGCAGCCCCAAGCAGATCGGCGAGGTGCTGTACGGCGAGATGGGCCTGGCCTCGAAGCGGCTGACCGCGACGGGCGCGCAGGGCACCGACGCCTCGGTGCTGGAGGAGCTCGCGGCCCAGGGCCACGAGCTGCCCCGCGTGCTGCTCGACTGGCGCCAGCTCTCCAAGCTGAAGGGCACCTATACCGACAACCTGGTGGCGGCGATCGCGCCGGACACCGGTCGGATCCACACCTCCTATTCGCTGGCCTCGACCACGACGGGGCGGCTGTCGTCGAACGACCCCAACCTGCAGAACATCCCGATCCGCACGGAAGAGGGCCGCAAGATCCGCAAGGCCTTCGTGGCCGAGCCCGGCAAGGTGCTGATCAGCGCCGACTACAGCCAGATCGAGCTGCGTCTGCTGGCCCATATCGGCGACATCCCGCAGCTCAAGAAAGCCTTCGCCGACGGCTTGGACATTCACGCCTCGACGGCCTCGGAGATGTTCGGCGTGCCGATCGAGGGCATGCCAGCCGAGACGCGGCGGCGCGCCAAGGCGATCAATTTCGGCATCGTCTACGGCATCTCGGCCTTCGGCCTGGCCAACCAGCTCTCGATCCCGCAGGACGAGGCGGGCGCCTATATCAAGACCTATTTCGAGCGCTTCCCGGGCATCCGCCAGTACATGGACCGCACCAAGCAGGCGGCGCGGACCCAGGGCTTCGTGACCACCATCTTCGGACGCAAGGTCAATATCCCGGCGGTGAACTCCAAGAGCGCGGCCGAGCGCGCCTTCGGCGACCGCGCGGCGATCAACGCCCCGATCCAGGGGGCGGCGGCCGACATCATGCGCCGCGCCATGATCCGGATGCCGGATGCTTTGGCGCAGGCCGGCCTGTCGGCGAAGATGCTGCTGCAGGTGCACGACGAACTGGTGTTCGAGGCGCCGGAGGCCGAGGCCGACGCGCTCATCAAGGTCACCAAGCGGGTGATGGAGCGCGCCGCCGAGCCGGCCGTCTCGATCAGCGTGCCCCTGGTGGTCGAGGCGCGGGCCGCCAAGAACTGGGACGACGCGCACTAGCGCCCTCATCCGGGCTTCCCCGCTTTCGCGGGGATGAGCGGGATTTTGTGCTGTCGGAAGGGTTCCTGGTGGAGCCGAGGGGAGTCGAACCCCTGACCTCCTCATTGCGAACGAGGCGCTCTACCAACTGAGCTACGGCCCCAGGAGGCGCGGAATAAGCGTTTTCAGGCCCGCCCTGTCAAGCGGGCGATTGCGCCTAGTTGCCACAAGGCCGCGCAGACCGCTAAACCGGAGCCATGGGAAGCTTCCTCTTCTTCGTTGTCAGCGGCCTCATGACGGCGCTGGTCTGGGCGATCATCATCAGCGCGATCCTGTCGTGGCTGGTCGCATTCGACGTGATCAACCTGCGCAACCAGTTCGTCTATAACATCTCCCGCTTTCTGGACGCGGTGACGCGGCCGATCCTGCGGCCCTTCCAGCGCTTCATCCCGCCGCTGGGCGGGGTGGACATCACCCCGATCATCGCGCTTCTGGTGATCCAGGGCGCGCAGATGTACCTCTTGCCGCTGATCTTCCAGCCGCTGATCGCAGTCGCCGGCTGAGCCGATGCGGCTGGCGGTGCGGGTCACGCCCAAGGGCGGGCGCGACGCCGTCGACGGCTGGGCGATCGACGACGCCGGCCGGGCCTATCTGAAGGTCCGCGTGAGCGCCGCGCCAGCGGATGGCGAGGCGAACGCCGCGGTGATCGCCCTTTTGGCCAAGAGCCTGAAGGTTCCGCGCTCGGCCGTGCGCCTCGTCGCCGGCGAGACGGCGCGGCTGAAGATGCTGCAGATCGAGGGCCTGGAGCCGGAGACGCTGGCCGCCGCGTTCGGGCCGTCGCCTGGAATCTAGGCCATCTCTCCGCTCGTCCCGGCGAATGCCGGGATCCAGATACTAAGGCTCTGAGCTAGGGGCCTTTGAACGCAGAGATCGCGGAGGTTCACGGAGATCGCAGAGAACCCTCCGCGATCTCCGTGTTTTTCTCTGTGATCTCCGCGTCCCAAAAGGGGGACAGATCACGGGTCGCCCAGCCATGTGATCTGGGTCCCGGCATTCGCCGGGATGGGCGGAATGAGCACACGCCTACGGGTTATAGGCCCGTTCGCCGTGGGCCGACATGTCGAGGCCCTCGTCGATCGCCTCGTCGGTGGCGCGCAGGCCGGTGGTGCGGCGGACCACGAAGACCAGGGCCAGGGTCGCGACGCCCGACCAGGCGCAGACCGCCACGACGCCGATAAGCTGGGTCAGGGCCTGGCCGGCCAGGGTCACGCCGGCCGCATAGCCGACGCCGCCCGCGCCGGGGGCGGCGAGGATGGCGACCAGCAGGGTTCCGAGGATGCCGCCGACGCCGTGGACGGCGAAGACGTCGAGGCTGTCGTCGACGCGCAGGCGGTGCTTCACCAGCTCGACGGCGTAGAAGCAGACCACGCTGCCCGCCGCGCCCAGCAGGACGCCGCCCAAGGGGCCGACGAAGCCGGAGGCGGGGGTGACGGTGGCCAGGCCCGCCACCACGCCGGTGACCAGGCCCACCATGCTGGAGCGGCCGAAGCGGATCCGCTCGATCACCGCCCAGACCAGGCCCGCCGTGGCGGCCGACATATGGGTGGCGACCAGGGCCGCGCCGGCGTCGCCATTGGCGGCCAGCGCGCTGCCGGCGTTGAAGCCGTACCAGCCGACCCAGAGCATGCCGGCGCCCATCATGGTCATGCCGGGATTGTGCGGCGGCGACAGGTCGCGCGGATAGCCATCGCGCGGGCCGAGCCGCCAGGCGACCAACAGGGCCGAGACCCCGGCCGTGGCGTGGACCACCAGCCCACCCGCATAGTCCATGACGTGCCGCGCCTGCAGCCAGCCGCCGCCCCAGACCCAGTGGCAGACCGGCGCATAGACCACGAGCAGCCAGAGCGCGGAAAACAGCAGCACGGCGGAGAACTTGATCCGCTCGACGAAGGCGCCGACGATCAGGGCCGGCGTGATGATGGCGAAGGCCATCTGGAAGGCGAAGAAGACGGTCTCGGGCAGGCCGCCGCTGACCGCGCCGCGGCCCACCGACAGCAGGCCGAACTTGGCGAGGTCGCCGACCAGGGGTCCGGTTCCGGAGAAGGACAGGCTGTAGCCGCCGAGCAGCCAGACCAGCGAGGCCAGACAGGCGATGGCGACGCAGTGGGCCATCACCGACAGCACGTTCTTGCCGCGCACCAGGCCGGCATAGAACAGGGCCAGGCCCGGAAGGGTCATGAACAGCACCAGCGCCGTGGCGGCGAGGATCCAGGCGGTGTCGCCATGGTCGGGAGCGGCCGGCGCCTGGGCGAGGGCCGGCCCCGCAAGCGCCGTCGCCATCGCAAGGGCGCCCGCGCCCGTCCAAGACCTAGCCGTCATGACGAAATCCCCCGCGCCCCTTGGCGGGGCTGTCGGGGGATATCAGCTACATGAGACCTGCCGATTTGGCAGGCGGAAAGCTCACGCGGGCGCGTGTTTTTTGAGCAGGTCGACCCGAGGCGGGGTCGTCAGGCGGCGAGGGCCGTGTCCGCCGGCTGGACGTGATCCAGCGACAGCAGGCTGACGATGCCGGTCTCGGTGGTCATGACGCCGGCCACGAAGGCCGCCGATTCGCCCGAGCCGACGTCCGGCGCCGGCTGGATCAGACCCTCGGTGACCGTCAGGATGTCGCTGACCGCGTCGACCACCAGGCCCATCTGGACCTCGCCGATCTGCGCCACCACCACCACCGACGACGAGTTGGGCTCGGCCGGGCCGAGGCCCAGGCGCGCGCCGAGGTCGATCACCGGCAGGATGGCCCCGCGCAGGTTCATCATGCCCAGCACGTGCGCCGGGGCGTGCGGCAGCGGGGCCGCGGCGGCCCACCCGCCGCTCCCGCGCAACGCCATGATGTCGCTGGCGTAGGCCTGATCCCCGATGCGCACCGAGATCAGTTCGGCGCCCGGGGCGGGAATGCGGGACGTATCCATGCTCAGAACTCCTCCCAGGAGTCGGTTTCAGGCGCCAACTTGGCCGCCGTCGCCGCGCCGGAGGCGTAGACGGGCGAACGGGGTTGCGCGGGCCGAGGGCTCGGCCGTTCAGCCCGCGGCGCGGCCTGCATGTCGCCGACACGGAACTGGGCCATGAGCCGCGCGAGCTCCTTGGCCTCCGTGGCGAGCGCGTGGCTGGCGGCGGTGGACTGTTCGACCATGGCCGCATTCTGCTGCGTAACCTGATCCATTTGATTAACGGCCGTGTTGACCTGGTGCAGGCCGGTGGCCTGCTCCTGGGCGCTGGCGGCGATCTCGCCGACCACGCCGGTGATCTCGGTCACCTGGGCCACGATCCGCTGCAGCGCCGCGCCGGTTTCGCCCACCAGGCTGACGCCCGCGCCGACCTGTTCGGCCGAGGCGGTGATCAGGGTCTTGATCTCCTTGGCCGCTTCGGCCGAGCGCTGGGCCAGGGCCCGCACTTCGGAGGCGACGACCGCGAAGCCCTTGCCCGCGTCCCCGGCGCGGGCGGCTTCGACGCCCGCGTTCAGGGCCAGCAGGTTGGTCTGGAAGGCGATCTCGTCGATCACCCCGATGATCTGGCTGATCTGCTTGGCCGAGGCCTCGATCTCGCCCATGGCCTCGACGGCCTTGCGCACCACCTCGCCGGAGACCTCGGCGTCCTTGGCGGCCTGGCCGACCACGTTGCGCGCATGGTTCGCCCCGTCGGCGGTCTTGCGCACGGTGGCGGTGATCTGGTCGAGGGCGGCGGCCGTCTCTTCGAGGCTCGCGGCCTGCTGCTCGGTGCGGCGCGACAGGTCGTCGGCGGCGGTGGAGATCTCGCCCGCGCCGCTGGTCATGGTTCCGGCGCTCTCGGAGATGCCGCGCATGGTGGTCTGCAGGGCCTCCGCCGTGGCGTTGAAGTCGGCGCGCAATTGCTCATATTCGGGCGCGAAGGGCTGGCTGACCCGGCTGGTCAGGTCGCCGCCGGACAGGTGCGACAGGCCCTGGGCGAGCCCGGCCACGACGGCGGCCTGCTGGCGGGCGGCCTCGGCCTGGACCGCCTCGTTGCGGGCGCGTTCGGCCTCGGCGGCTCGGCGCTGGTCGGCGGCCTCGCCCTCCAGGGCCTTCTTCTGGATCGCGGCCTCCTTGAAGCTCAGCACGGCCTTGGCCATCTCGCCGACCTCGTCGCCGCGGCCGAGCGCCGGCACGTCGACCGAATTGTCGCCGGCGGCCAGGCGGCCCATGGTCCCGGTCATGGCGCGCACCGGCGCGGCGATGGCGCGGGTCAGCAGCCAGGCCATGGCGGCGGCGACGCCCAGCGCCACCAGGGTGCCGACGGCCAGGCTCCACTGGGCCTCGTGGATCGCCTTCTGCTGGTCGTCCCAGCGCTTGGCGACCAGGGCCTCCTGGGCCTTCATGGTGTCGCCCTGGACCTCGCGCACCTTGGCCAGGCGCAGGGTGTCGACCAGGGCGCGGCCCTCCGCGGCGGTGGCCGGATCCTTCAGCAGGGCGAGCTGGTGATCGGTCTGGGCGCGCCAGTCCTCCATGGCGGCGCGCATCTGGTCGGCGCGGGCGCGCTGGTCGGCCTTGGTGGTGCGGCCGCGGAAGGCGGCCAGGTGGCTGTCCAGCTCGGCGCCGTATTTCGAATAGTTGGTCAGGAACTTCGAATCGCCGGTCGCCGCGAAGGCGCGCACAGCGTTCTGCTGCTCCACCGCATTCTGGAGCACCGCGTTGACGTCCTTGCTGTTCAGGTAACTGACGTTGTTCTTGCGCGCCATGTCGAGCGTCGTGTTCAACGCAGAGAAAAGAACACCCGCATCGATGATGAATACCGCAAGTATGAGCGCAAAGGCGGCGCTCAGTTTGCCAGAAATCTTCAAGTTCGCGAGGTTCACGGCTGGTCCCTGTTGGTGGTGAGGAAATCACCTGAGCCATAGCCGCGCCGCTCTTATGGCCGGTTAACCCGGCTTAAGCATGACTTGACACATTGTCGCACCTCAGAGCTTCGCCGAACGCTGAAATGAGTTCGAACAACTCAGACTGGACTTTGTACAACTTGACGTGGGCGTCAGGGTCGGCCGGGGCTGGCGCTCGCGCGGCCGCGGCCCCAGATTGGCGCCATGGCTTCCCGCTCCGACCTGGCGCGCCTGATCGACGAGGCGCAACGCATCACCGCCTTCACCGGCGCGGGCATCTCGACCGAGTCCGGAATTCCGGACTTCCGCTCGCCGGGCGGGGTGTGGAGCAAGATGAAGCCGGTCCAGTTCGGCGATTTCGTGCGCGACCCCGAGATGCGGCGCGAGGCCTGGAGCCGGGCCTTTTCCGGCCGCGCCGGCTGGACCGGGCGCGCGCCCAACGCCGGCCACATGGCCCTGGCCCGGCTGGCCCAGCGCGGCAAGCTCAGGAGCGTCATCACCCAGAATGTCGACAACCTGCACCAGGACTCCGGCCTGACGGCCGACCAGGTGATCGAGCTGCACGGCAACGCCAGCTACGCCACCTGCCTGGAATGCGGCCTGCGCCACGAGATCGAGGACCCGAAGCCCGCCTTCGTCGAGCGCGGCGAGATCCCAGCCTGCCGCGAGTGCCTGGGCATCGTGAAGACCGCCACCATCTCCTTCGGCCAGGCCATGCCGGAGGCGCCGATGATGCGGGCCGAGGAAGAGACCCTGGCCTGCGACCTCTTCCTGGTATTGGGCTCGTCCCTGGTGGTCTATCCGGCGGCCGGGTTTCCGCTGATCGCCAAGCGCAACGGGGCCCGGCTGGTCATCGTCAATCGCGAACCCACCGAGCTCGACGGTTTCGCAGATCTGGTGCTGCACGACGAGATCGGGCCGGCGCTCAGCGAGATCGTGCCGTGAATTTTGCGAGAAATCGTCTCAGGGGGCTTCGCATTTCGGCCTGAAGACACTAAGTGCCCGGGCCATGATCCATCCGAAGAACTCTACCTTTAACGACCGTCAGGCCGCGTCGGCGGCCGCCAAGAAGGCCCTGCTCGAAAAACTGAAGCCGCGGCCGACCGTCACCGACCCGAACCTGGAACAGCGCAAGGCCGAGCGGGAGCTCGAGCTGGAGATCCTCCGCGAGGAGCGCCGCAAGGAGCGCGAAGCCCGCCGGGCCGAGAACGAGCGCCTCGAGGCGATCCGCCGCGAGGAAGAGCTGCTCGACCAGGAAGCCCGCGAGCTGGCCCTGCGCGCCGCCCAGAAGGCCGCCCGAGACGCCCGCTACGCCGCGCGCAAGCAACGCCGCAAGTAGCCGTCATCCCAGACCTTGTGCCTGGGACCCCTGTCGACGCCTCACTCAAACCGACAGGACGGGCGCCGTCAGCGACGCGCCCTCGCCGGAACGCAATGCGGCGGAGCGAGGGATCCTAGGCGCAAGGCCTAGGATGACGGGATTGGATGCGCCCTCCGCGCCGGGATCACCGGCAGCACCACCTGGGACGGACGCGCCCGGTCCATGAAGACCGTGTTGCGCGCGATGCGCCGTGGGCCGGCCGAGCCCTCGGGCGCGCCGGTGTTCGGATTGACGTCGAAGTGCGGGAAGTTGGACGAGGACACGTCCAGCCGGATGCGGTGGCCGGCCTTGAACAGGTTCGAGGTCGGGAAGCACTCGACGACGATCTCCGCCACCTCGCCCGGCGCGATCATGTCCGGCCGCGCCCAGGACTTGCGGTAGCGCAGCCGCAGGATCCCGTCCGTCAGGTTCATCGCATAGCCCTGCGGATAGTCCGGATTGGGCGGATGGACGTCCACCAGCTTGACCGTGAAATCGGTGTCCGGGCCATCGGTGGCCACCCACAGCCGCGCGACGATCGGGCCGGTGACCTCGACATCGGCGGCGAGCGGTTCGGTCTCGAAGCTGAGCACATCCGCCCGGTCCTTCAGGGCGCGGCCGGGTTCGGTGGAGCCGAAGAAGGTCGGGCCCTCACGCTGGTCGTAGGCGCCGCCGCGCATCACCGGCTCGCCCGAGGTGATCGAGCCGCCGCAGCTCGGGACCGGATGGTCCGGGTCGAACAGGAAGGACCGCGCCCCCTGGACCGGCGCCTCGGTTGAGAGCCGGCCGTCGGCGTGCAGGTGATAGGCGGTGCGGCGCGCATCGGGGATCGGCCAGTCGGCTTCCGAGCGCCAGCGCCCGCCGTGGTCCATACGGCCTGACGCGATCTTTCGGCCCGAGCCGCCGCCCATCACGAACAGCCGCACCGCCGGTTCGCGCTCGACCCCGGTCCGCACGCCCTTCAGCCAGGTGTCGAACCAGCGCAGGCGCAGCGTCAGATGGTCGGGCGCCAGGTGGCCGTCGAGCGTCGCCTCCGGCCCGAAATCGACGTCGCCGGCATAGGTCAGCGAGCGGTCGCCATGGGTCCAGGGGCCCAGGATCAGGCGGACCGGCCCGCGCTTCAGCTTCTTGAGACCCACATAGTTGTCGGTCGCCGTTCGCGGATAGGGGTCGTACCAGGACGACATGTGCGTCATTGGCGCATCGCAGAACTGCGGATAGAAGCCCTGGGCGTAGATGCCGAGCTGCTTCCAGAATCCGTCGAAGACCCCGTGCTCCCACTGGTCGAAGACGTAGGTCTCGTATTCCGGGGCGGGCGTCAGGGGCGATCGCCCCCGCTTCCAGGGCATGCGGGCGAACCAGGCCTTGATGTCGATGGCCTTCAGGGCCGCGACCGCCTTGGGGTCGTTGGCCACCGCCGGGCTCTCGAAGGCGGAACGATAGGCCCAGGTCACCTGCTTCAGCTCGAAGGCGCCGCCCTGGCGGATGCCGCCCTGGTAGGCGTTGGAGAATCCACCGGAGTCCAGGAACATGGCCGCCACGCCCGGCGCGCCGGCGCAGCCCAGGGCGCCCTGGGTGTGAGCCGCATAGGACAGGCCCATCGTGCCGATCTTTCCGTCGCACCAGGGCTGGGCGACGATCCAGGCGCAGCAGTCGTAGCCATCGAGCCCGTCGCTCAGATACTTCACGAAGGCGCCTTCGGAGCCATACCGGCCCCGGCAGTCCTGGTAGATCACCACATAGCCGCGCGAGACGAAGTAGGCGGCCACCTCGGCCCGGCTTTTGGGCGTGGGATTGGTCGCGTTGCGCTCGGACCGCGAATCCACCGTCTTGCCGTAGGGGGTGCGCTCCAGGATCACCGGGAAGCGGCCCGGGGCCGGCTTGCCGTCGCGGGCCGGCCGATAGACATCGGTCGCCAACCGCACGCCGTCGCGCATCGTCACCATGACGTCGGAGGTGAGCGCGACCTCATAGGGCGCCTCGGCCCGCGCCCGGCCGCCCGCCGCCGCCAGGGCCCCCGTCAGCGCCGCAAAACCCCTGCGGGTCCAACCCGTCATGCCCGCCTCTCATGCCAAATCCCAAGCACCGTAACGGCCCACGGCCAGCTTGGCGATGCGCGGCCAGCGTGTCATCGTCGCGCCAATCCTATCTCCTGGTGGAAATCGACCGCATGATCATCGCCGCCCTCGCCAGCCTCGTCCTGATGGCCGACGCCGCGCCGCCCGCCGCCCAGCCTGTCGCCCCGGCGGCGGACAAGCCCAAGCTCATCTGCAAGAAGGTCACGCCGATCGGCTCGCGCATGCCGACCAAGGTCTGCCAGACGCCCGAGCAGATCGCCCAGGAGCGGGCCGACGCCAAGCAGCTCACCCAGGACATGCAGAAAACCAATCCCGAGCCGGTACGCTGAGGAGAAGACGAGGTCCGGCGACTTTGGGGGGAGCCGTGTTTTCTTCGCGACTGCTTAAGGACTTTCGTAGCCTAAAGACCTGCGCCGTTGGTAAGCTTTCCAGCGGCTCGACATTCGGTGTCGGGCGCCCGACACGACGCCGCGCCCAGGCCGGCATTGGGGAAGAAGAACGATGAGACTCAAGATCGCGCGCGCGCTCGCGCCGGTGGCTTGCGTGGCGCTGGTCGCCTGTCATGTCCCGGGCATGAAGAGCAACAAGGCGCCGACCGGCCAGGTGGTCGCCACCGTCGACGGCGACGAGATCACCCTTTCGGAGCTGAAGGCCGAAATGCAGGGCGGGCCGCAGGGGACGACCCCGCAAGCCGCCAAGGCGCTGGAAGAAGCGGCCCTGCGCCAGATCATCATCCGCAAGATCATGGCCAACGCCGCCCACGAGCAGGGGCTCGACAAGACCCCGGCCTTCGCCATCGAGAAGCAGCGCGCCGGTCAGGCCTTGCTGACCCAGGCCCTGCAGCGCCAACTGGCCTCCAGCGTCTCGCCACCGTCGCGCGAGGACGCCGAGACCTTCATCGCCGCCCACCCGGAGATGTTCGCCAACCGTAAGCTGATCACCCTCGACCAGCTTCGCATGCAGCGGCCGAAGAC
>CAMFHW010000017.1 GCA_945952175.1 uncultured Phenylobacterium sp.
GCCTGAAGCTGCTGGTCCTCGAGCGGCGCCCCAATATCGAGCACGGGGCGCACCACAGCCATGAGCTAGCGAGCCGGACTCGCCGCCGCGACGACCAGATCCCGCCGGAAGAGCGCGCGCTGCACTATCCGTATTACGAGGGCGTCGCCTATGCGATGTTCAACTCGAACAAGAAGTTCTGGGTCAGCGACCACGACCACCCCTACGAGACCGCGCCCGGCAAGCCCTACCGGTGGATCCGCGGCTACCAGTTGGGCGGGCGCTCGCTCACCTGGGGGCGGCAATCCTATCGCTGGGCCCCCGGCGACTTCGAATCCAACCTGAAGGACGGGCACGGCGTCGACTGGCCGATCCGCTACGACGACCTCGCCCCCTGGTACGACCACGTCGAGGCCTTCGCCGGGGTCAGCGGCAATTATGACGAGCTGCCGCAGCTGCCGGACGGGGACTTCCTGCCTCCGTTCCCGTTCAACGACGTCGAGGAGGACGCCAAGGCGCGGATCGAGGCGGCGTTCCCGACGCGCAACCTGATCATGGGCCGCACGGCCAATCTCAGCCGCGTCGCCAAGGCCCAGATGGATGTCGGCCGCCAGCGCTGCGAACAGTATGTCCGCTGCCACCACGGCTGCCCGCTCGGCAGCTACTTCTCCTCGCTCGCCGCGACGCTTCCGGCGGCCCGGGCCACCGGCAACCTGACCGTGATCACCGACGCCATCGTCGAGAGCGTGGTCTACGACGCGGCCGCCAGGCGGGTCACGGGCGTCCGCGTGATCGACCGCCTGACCCGGCAGGGCGTGACCTATGACGCGCGCATGGTGTTCCTCAACGCCTCGGCGATCAACACCGCCGCCCTCCTGCTGAACTCCCGGTCCGACGCCTTCCCGCGCGGCCTGGCCAACGGCAGCGACCAGGTCGGCCGCAACCTCATGGACCATGTGAGCAGCGCCTCGATCGCCGGCGTCTATCCCGGCTTCGAGACCACGCCCTTCCAGGCCGACCGCCCGACCGGCCTCTACATGCCGCGCTATGCGAACGTCACCGAGACCGACAAGCCCTATCTGCGCGGCTTCGGCTTCCAGGGCGGCGCCGCGCGCCGGCGCTGGGGCGGTGGTGAGCTCGACGAGTCGGGCCAGCCCAGGCGGGCCTGGGTGCTCTCCATGCTGCCGTTCGGCGAGGTGCTGCCGAACCCCGACAATCGCGTCACGCTCACGACCTCGCGCGTCGACTCCTGGGGCATGCCCCTACCGGTCATCGATGTGGAATATGGCCCCAACGAGTACGCGATGATGCGCGAGGCCGCCCGCGACGCGGCCGCCATGCTCGCCGCCGCCGGCTGCACCGACATCACGCCCTGGGAGGAGGCCGGCGCCCGCCTGACGCCTCCGGGCGACCGCATCCACGAGATGGGCACGGCGCGCATGGGCCGCGATCCCGCGACCTCGGTCTTCAACGGCTGGGGCCAGGCGCACGAGGTGTCGAACCTCTTCGGCTCCGACGGCGCGGTGATGGCGTCCAGCGCCTCGATGAACCCGTCCCTCACCTACATGGCGCTCTCGGCGCGCACGGCCAATCACGCGGCCGATCTGCTTGAACAGGGAGCCCTGTGATGAAACCCGTCGGCCTGCAGCTCTACACCCTCCGCCGTCCGTTCGGCGAAGACCCGATCGGCACGCTCGAGCGCATCAAGGCGGTGGGCTACGACTCCGTCGAGTTCGCCGCTCCGCTCGACATGGACTTCGCGCCGCTGAGCGCGCGCATGAAGGAGATCGCGCTCGACTGTCCGTCGGTCCATGTGGGCCTGGCCGACATCAATGGTCGTCCCGACCGCGTCCTGGCCGTGGCCAAGGAACTGGGCTGCCGCTTCATCGTCCTGCCCTATGTCGACCCCAAGGACGCCGATTGGCGGGCGGTGGTCGGCCAGGCCGAGACCTTCGCCAAGCGCGCCAGGGACGAGGGCTTCCGCTTCGCCTACCACCACCACCACTTCGAGTTCGACAATTCGCGCGGCTTCCGCCCGTTCGACGTCCTGGTCGGCGAGTCCGATCCCGCCCTGCTGCACTTCGAGCTCGACGTCTTCTGGCTGAAGACCGGCGGCGAAGACCCGGTGGCCATGATCGAGAAGCTGGCCGGCCGCGTGAAGCTGCTGCACCTCAAGGACATGGCCCCCAACGGCGACATGGCCGACGTCGGCTCCGGCACGCTCGACTTCCCCGCCATGATCGCCGCCGGCCGCGCCGCCGGCGTCGAACACTTCTTCGTCGAACACGACGTCCCGCCCAAGCCCTACTGGCCGAGCGTCGAGGCGAGCGTGGGGTATCTGCGGGGGGTGGAGTAGCGGGGCGGGCTGGGCGCCGGACGGATAGGCGCCCGAAGCTGACGCTGGACCCAGGCCGGAAAGCGGACCTTGGTCGTACACTCGAGTTGATGACCGGGTGGGACCGGCTCGCACGTGACGCAGGGACTACCTCAGGCCGGGACGGCCAGGTGGATTTCCAGAGGCATGGCTTCGGGGACCCCGGCGGCGATGAGGGCAGCCGTGAGATTGCGGGCGCGCTCGACAATGTCGGGGCCCTCGGCGCGCAGCCGCGACATCTGGTCGGTCATGAGGGCGCAAAGCCGCCGGCCATAGCCCTGGTCGCGCCAGAAGCTGGCGTCGCCGGGGCGGGCGCCGATCCAGGCCTCGGCCGCGCTGAGCACCACGTCGAACGGGATCCAGGATTGGGCCCGGTCAGCGAGGGCCAGGAAATAGCCTGTGACATAGGTCCGTCCCGGGGCGTCGCAGATCAACTCCACCAGTGCCGGAAGGGTCGGGGCGAAGGCTTCGGCGTGGCTGGGCAGGTAGCAGGCGCCTTGGACGAAGCCTGTCGGCTGGTGGAAGAACAGGGTCTGAAGGGGGCCGGCCAGGTCCAGGGCGATGGTGTCGCGGCGGTCATCGCGCCCTCGGCACCAATCCCCGCAGGCGACGAGCCGCTCGGCGATACGCCGGCGGCACAGCACGAGCCGGTCGATTCCCAGCGCCTTCTCGTCGAAGAACAACCGGTCCAACAGGCCGATCACCTCCTCGCTGGCGTCGAGAAACCCCTGGTCGGGCAGCGCCAGCATGGGGTTCAGGACGGCGGCCTCGAAGCCGTCGCCTTCAAGGGCCAGGGCGACCCGCCACCTCAGGGCGCCGTAGGGATGCAGCCAGCGGACTGGGAGTTCACTCAGCTCGGTGTCGAGGGCCAGGCCCAGACCCCAGGCGTTGTCGGAGAAGTCTCGATAGGCGTCCACTAGGCTGCCGATCCAGGGCGCGGTCCGGAGCGTCGGCGAGTTTTCCACGGCCGTGAGCCAAGCCCCGCCAGAGTGTTCGTTGAACCACTGTTGCGGGGCGATTTCCTCCGAAAAAGGGGCCGGGTCGGGGGGTGTGGCGCCCGGCCCTTGAATCCGGATCCCGGTGCGCTTCTTGAACCGTCGCGCTTGCGGGAGCTTCGGCCAGCCCGGCTCCGCGCCGCCCTGCAGCCAGGCCTGCTCGGCGCGGACGACGGCCACCAGCCGTCGGGCGCGTCGCGCCTTGCGCCCGGCGGTCCGCTTGGGGTTGTCGTAGTCCCGTTCGGGGTGGATGGCTGCGGCGAGGCCGATCCTCAGGACCGACCTTGGCCACCGGGCGTCCGTCTGGGACAGAAGGGCTAGAGAGGCGCCGAGGGTGTTGATCACGGTGGAGGCGTCCCGGCGTGCCAGGTCGAACACCCGCCGCAGAGGGTCCGGGTCTCTAGCCGTGGCCATGGCGCACCAGCCCACCGCCGCCAGGGCGAGCCCATCATAACGGGCCTGATAGGCACGCTCGGTCCGTTGGACCGCCAGGGCGCGGGTCAAGACCGCGCGGGTCCAGGGAAGCGCGTCGGACTGGGGCGAACCCAGGTTGACCAGGACCGCTGCCGCGACAACCGCGCGCCACCGGGTGGCCTGCTCGAAATCCCGGTCGTCCTCCTCCAAGGTCTCCCAGGGCTGCGCCTGGGCCCAGGCCAGGCCCTGGGCGATCAGCTCGGGCGTACGTTTGCCGGCGTCAAACACGGCGTCGACCAGGGCGCTGGTCAGCGCGCTCTCCGCGAGGTTTGCGTTTGCTGACGCGCGGAGCGGCGTCAGGACCTCGGCTTCCTCGGGCGGCTCGACATACTGGTAGTGGGTGGCCGTGCCGCCATCGGGTTGCGGGACCAGCACGCCGCGCCAGTTGGCGGGATCGAGCACGCGCAGGGCGTGTTCGGCGTGCCAGCGAAGGTCGTGGGTCGGCAGGCCAGGGTCGTTGGGGGCGGGTAGGCGTTCGATCTCGGTTCGGAGACGGTCACGGACCTGCTCCAGGGTTTCGGCGTCGCCGTGGATCAGGAAGGCGCAGATGTCGCTATCGAGCGAGGTCTGGCGCGACCGCCGGCTCCACAGCGACATGTTGGTGACAACACCCGGGACAGCCGGGCTGTCGTCTCTCTCCGGACGGTTCAATCCTATGCTGTCCTGGATGAACCGATCATGGTCGAGCTTCAGCGCCTCCGGACAGGTCACGAAGGGCATGAGGGCCGGGTCTGGACCCTCGATGTGCGACAGCAGCACATCGATGGCCACGCAGAGCAACGCCGCCGGCGCCTCTTCGTCACCGAGAATGTCCCCGACAACCTCGAGCACGGGCCGGCCGGCCTCGACCTGTTCGTGGCCCCAGGCTTCCAGGGCCCGCAGCATCGAGGTCAAGACGCCCTGGGCTCCGACGGATCGGGAGAGCAGATAGGTGCCCGGCGCGATCACCCGGACGGAGCGTCTCGGCAGTTCGAGCACGAACCCCACAAGGGCGGCGCGGTCGACCGTGTCGAGCCCCAGGCCATGGTCGAGGATTTGGCGTATCAACCGCAGACCGGTCTGGGGCTCCGTCCGCAGCAGGGTCAAGAACGGTCCCTGTGATGGACTGGGATGCGTCCAGTCCCCTGGCGGGAACTCAAGCCGCAGGCGGTCCCGCCCGCCCTCCTCCCGTCGCGACCGCTTGTCGGCTGTGACCAGAACTTCGAGCGTGTACGCGGCCATGGCCGCGGGCGCCGCCTTGGCCAGGCCGGCGCCGAATTTCAGGATGTCCCCGGCTCGGTCGTCGCTCCATCGCCCCGAGGTTTTCCCATCCAGATAGGAAGCGGCCAGCTCCGGGCTCTTCTCGCAGGACATCAGGAACAGAGTCCTGACGTCCTGGGTCAGATCGTGCCCACGCCGTCTGACGCCGTCCGGTGCAAACAGTCGGCTCATCGTGGAGCGCACCGCCTGCGCGTCGGCTGTCCCCTCGAGTTCGGTCAGCCAGGCGTAGAGCCGGGCGACGATCTTGGGCTGGTAGGGATCGACGGCGAAGTTCGCCATCCGCCAGAGCATGAGAAAATGGAGGATATCGCGTCCGACCGGCGCCTCCAGCTGGTCGATCCGCGCCAGCAGCCATCCCGTCAGCCGCCACCAGGAGAGACCCGTGGGGATCCGCAGGTCGGTCGGGATCAGGTCGCGGGCGATCCCGGCGGCCTCCAGCCGCGCGGCCCCCGGCTCCGAATCCGCGGCGACCGTGACCCGGATCAGGTCGCGGAGCAGTTCGCCCTGGTTGGCGTTCAGCGCTTCGAAGGCGCGGTCGAGGACCATGGGGACCTGTTCCGAGCGGACCAGGGCTAGGAGAGCGAGGCGAAGCCAGGAGGGATGGACATCGGCGGCGCGCAGGCGGCCCACCAGGGCGCTCCACGCCTGGCCGGAGACATCGTCTTCGATCAGCATCCGCGCATAGAGCTCGACGGCC
The DNA here is from genome assembly GCA_945952175.1 of uncultured Phenylobacterium sp. Taxonomy (GTDB): domain Bacteria; phylum Pseudomonadota; class Alphaproteobacteria; order Caulobacterales; family Caulobacteraceae; genus Phenylobacterium. The sequence continues at coordinate 5,780 of CAMFHW010000017.1, forward strand.
CGGCCGAGGCCGACGGCGGCGAGCTGATCCAGGGGCAGCTTCTCGAGCCGATCGGGCTCCTCGCGGAGCAGGTTGGCGGCCGACCAGTCGCGCAGGACATCGTGCTTGAACGCCGCCCGGGCGCCGAACACCAACTCGACCAGGTCGTCGCCCTGGATCAGCGCCTCGACCACTCCGGAATCGACCTCGTTGATATCCAGACGCTGGACCTGGTCTAGGACCTGGCTGGCCAGCCCGCGTAAGGCACCGAGCCGGTCGCGACGCTCCGCGCGCGGCAGGGGAGGCCCGCCTTCCCACCAGATGCGCGACAGGGCCGCCTCGCTGAGGGGCGTCGGATCCGAGGCCGCTCCGCGCAGCAGTTGGCGCAACTGATAGAGGTTGCGGGTGAGGTCATGGGCCGCCGGATTGGCCAGAAGCTGCGCCAGCCTGTGGTCGGCGCGGGCGAGCTCCGCGACCTCCGCGTCGCTGAGGGGGCCGATGAGGACCGCCGTCCGGCCGAGCAGATCGAGCGCGGCGTTGGGGAGCCATTGGCGCTGGTCCGGCCCGAAGTCGGGGCCTACGGTGACCACGACCCGCACGTCCGGGGTGCGGGCCGCCGCCGTCAGCAGGTCCGCGATCGTCGCCTGCACGGAAGCATCGGTGACCCGGTCGAGGCTGTCGACAAACAGGATGGTCGCGCCGCTGGCGGACAGTTCGGTCAGGAACTCCGCCGCCGACCCTTCGAACCCGAGATCTCGGGACAGCGCCAGCCATCCGCCCCCTGGGGTTCGCACCGGCGAGAGCACCAGGGGAAACGCCTCCGGGCCCAGCTCCTGGGCGAGGGCCTTGAGCAGGTGCGATTTGCCGGAGCCGGATGCCCCGACGATCTCCAGGTAGCGCGCGCCCTCCAGGGCCCCGGTGAGCCTGTCGATCCGGGCGCTTCGGTCGAGGGTGATCGCCCCGATCCGGTCGTCGATGGCGTCGAGGGTGGCCTGGGAGTGATCAGCCAGGCGCCGACGGGCGACGACGGTGTTGCGGCTGGCCACCGTCTCCAGGCCCCGTTCTTCCCGCAGCCAGCGCACCAGCTCGGCCCGATCCAGCTCACCGCCGTCGGCGTCATAGCTCAGCGCCTTGGCTTCGAGCGCCGACCACAGGTCCCGCGCGCGGTCCCGCATCGCGGCCGGCAGCACCGTTTGGCAGAGGGTCAGCGCCAACAGGTCGGACATCGCGCCGGGGCTTTCGAAGTCGAAGACCAGGATCTGGAACCGGCGCAGGACGCGCCACAGGGCCTCGTCGTCGGCGTCGGCGCCGGCCGCCCGCAACTGGGCCTGGAAGGCGGCGGCGAAGTCGCGCATCCCGGCCGAGACCACCCGCGGCGCGTCCAGGGCTCGGCGAAGGGCCACGCCCGACCCGAGTTTTCGGGCCAGGATCAGCAACTGCTGATAGTGACGCTCGATCTTGGCGCTGGTCCTATGGATCGCCGCGGCGATCGGCCGTTCGGCGGCCGCGCCGGTCGCCGAGACGATCTGGCCGACCAGCTTGGCGAAGGCCGCGTCGCTCGCGGTGAAGTCCAGGGTCCGTTTGGCCTGGATTTCCAGGGCCGCGAGCTCCCCCGCCGCGTTCAGGGCCTCGACGACGATGTCGTCCAGGGCGTGATCTTCGTAGCCCCGCTGGAACTTGACCCGGGTGGTCACGGCTCCGGCCATGCCGCGCGGCTCGGTCTCCGCCAGCAGGCAAAGCAGGTAGAAGGCGCCGATCTTGACCTCGAGGCGCGCGCCGCTCGGGCCACCCTCTGCGGGTGCGGTGTTTCGGGTCATGGACGAGCGACCGCCAGCCAAGTTCGCGCGCGGGGCCGCAGAATCGGCGTCCCGCCAAACCATTGACTAGCACATGCGCCCGGCACTCCGCTTCAAATGGCTGGACGATGTCGCCAACGCTGCGGGCGGATTCGGCGTCCAATCGGCTAGTCCAGTGCCTTCATCGCCCACGCATGGGCGCGACTCGGATGGACTGAGTCCAGGTTTTAGTGTCGGCCCGAGAGCGGACCTTCCCATCGCCGCCTAAGAGCCCATTACCGACTCCGCCCCCGCCATCATGCCGCCCCATGAACTCGCTTTTAGGGATGACCGCGTAGCCTGGGTGCGGTCGATGGAGCCGTGATGGATCAGCCGCGTTCCGGATCGCGCAGGCGTCGCGCCGCCACGGCCGTGGTGGCGTCGCTGGCGGCGCATGCGGTGATGGTGGCGGCGCTGTTGTCGGCGCGGTCCGCGCCGGTGGCGCCGCCGGAGCCGGCGGCGGTGGAGGTGTCGCTGGTGGCGCCTCAGGTTCTGGCCCCTTCGCCCCAGGAAAGTTCTGAGCCGGCTCCGCCGAAGACGGCGGCTGCGCCGCCGCCTCCGCCCGTACGCATGGCCAAGGTCGAGCCGCCGCCCGAGGTGGTGGTGCGGCATGTCCGGCCCGAGCCGCCGCGCCGCGCGCCGCCCGATCCCTCGGCGGTTCTGGCCGCCATGGGGGTGAGCGCGGGCGCGTCTGGTGACGGGGGCGGCGGGAGCGGCGGCGATGGGGCCGGCGGAGGCTGCGATCTGGTGCGCCGGCTGCAGGCCGACCTGCAGCGCGACAGCCAGGTGATGGGGGCGGTGGCCGGTCGGCCGCGCGGCGCGGGCGGCGACACCATCCCCGTCTGGAACGGCGCGTGGGTCCGCACCGGCGGCGAGGATGGGGAGGGGCTGGCGGTGATCCGCGAGGCCATCATCATGCGCGTCTTCTCGGCGCCGGAGGCCTGCCGCATGGCGCCCATGCATGGCCCGGTGCTGATCCGGCTCGCCCATTCGGCCGGACCCACCGTGATCGCGCTCGGCGCCCGCGAATGGCGCTGGGCCGACCTCCTGCAGGCGACCCGGCGCGGGCTCTAGGCCAGGGCCTTTTCGAGGCTTTCCAGGATCATGGTCCAGCCGCCCTTGGTCTGCTGGGCGTAGTCCGGCAGCACGCCCTCGTGGACCAGGGTGAGGTCGCAGCCGCCGTCGGGGCGCGGCGCGATCTCGACGGTCACCCGGGTCATCTCCGCCGAATAGGCCGGGACGCCGAAGGTGAAGACCAGCCGACGCGGCCGTTCGATCTCCAGATATTCGCCGACGTGCTCGACGTCCTGCCCGTCGCGGCGGTCGACGAACAGGAAGCCGCCGCCGATCCGCGCGTCGATCTCCGCCTTGACCATCCGGCCCGTCGGGGTGGCGAACAGGAATTTCGCGGCCTGGGCGGGGGTGAGCCAGGCGTCGAACACCTTTTCGGGCGCGTGGGCGTAGGCGTGCGCGACCTTGATGGTCACGCGGTCGGGGGCGGAGGTCATGGGGCGTCTCCCGTGTTGAGGACATCGTCCAGGCGGCGGAGCCGCCAGGCCCACAGAGCCTGCTGCTCGGTGATCCAGGCCTGGGCGGCGTCCAGGGGGGCGGGGTTGAAGCTGAGGAAGTGGTCGCGGCCGGCGACCCGGCGGGTCACCAGGCTGGCGCGCTCCAGCATGCGGATGTGCTTGGAGACCGAGTTCAGCGACATGTCGAAGGGTTGGGCGAGTTCGGTCACGCGGGCCTCGCCGGCGGCGAGCCGGGCGAGGATCGCCCGCCGTGTCGGGTCGGCCAGGGCGGCGAGGGTGTCGTCGAGGGCGGTCTGCATATATTCAACCTAATGGGTGAATATAAACGCCGCAACCCCACCTGATCGCCTATAAGATCTAGGCCTGGCTCTTCGAGAACAGGTTGATCACCAGCACCCCGGCCAGGATCAGCCCCATGCCGACGAAGGCCGGCGCGTCGAGCTTCTGGCGAAAGAACACCCAGGCGATGGCGGTGATCGCCACGATCCCGACCCCGGACCAGATGGCGTAGCCGATCCCCACGGGGACGGTTCGCATGGCGTGGGACAGGCTCCAGAAGGCCAGCACATAGCCGGCCACGGTGACGGCCGAGGGCAGGGGGCGGGTGAAGCCTTCGGAGGCCTTCAGCATCGAGGTCGCCACGATCTCGCCGGCGATGGCGATCGACAGCCAGGCATAGCCGTTCATGGGCGCTCCGGGGTCACAAGCTCGGGATGGCCCCTAAAGCACGGCTTGCGCTCGGCCCAAAGCAGGCGTTGCATGATCGGGCAGGCGACCCACGCCTCCGAATTGGCGTGAGCGCCGAAACGCGGAGGAACGGACATGGGTAGACGTGACGCCGGCTCGGTACGCTGCATCGCCCTCGTGGGGGCTGCCGGGGCCGGCAAGACCACCCTTCTGGAATCGCTTCTGTTCGCCAGCGGGGCCATCCCGCGGATGGGCGAGGCGGGCCAGTCCACCACGGGCGATGCGACCGCCGAGGCCCGCAAGCGAGGCCAGTCGGTCGAACTCAACGTGGCGGGCCTGGAGTTCATGGGCGACCGCTACGCGATCCTGGATTTTCCCGGCTCCACCGACTTCCAGCACGCGGGCGACCACGCCCTGCCGGCGGTCGACCTGGCGATCGTCGTCGCCGACCCGAACCCCGGCCGCGCGGCCTTGCTGCAGCCGATCCTGAAGGAGCTGGAGCGGCTGCAGGTCCCGCGGGCCCTGTTCGTCAACAAGATCGACCAGGCGCACGGTCCGCTGGACGAATTCCTCGCCGCGCTGGCTCCGTGCAGCGCCGCGCCGCTGGTGGCGCGCCAGATCCCGCTGATCGAGCAGGAGCACGTGACCGGCTTCGTCGACCTGGCGCTGGAGCGCGCCTTCGTCTACCGGCCCGGCCAGGCCTCGCAGCTGGTGGACCTGCCCGCCGACGTGGCGAGCCTCGAGGCCGACGCACGCTTCCACATGCTGGAACAGCTGGCCGACTTCGACGACACCCTGATGGAGGAACTGCTCAGCGACCTGACGCCGAGCCGTGACGAGGTTTTCGCGGACCTGGTCAAGGAGATGAACCAGGGCCTCATCACCCCAGTCTTCTTCGGCTCGGCGCAGAACGGCTCGGGCGTGCGCCGGCTGCTGAAGGCCCTGCGTCACGAGACGCCGGACGCCGAGGTGGCCGCCGATCGGCTGGGCCTGGGCGGGCCCTGCGCCTATGCCTTCAAGACCTCCTATGCCGGCCAGGCGGGCAAGCTGACCTTCGCTCGCATCTTCGGCGGCGACCTGAAGGACGGCGAGGAGCTGGTCTCGACCTCGGGCGACCATGCCCGGGCCGGCGGGCTGTTCGCGCTGATGGGCGGCGCCACCCGTAAGATCGACAAGGCGGCCGCCGGCGACGTGATCGCCATCGCCAAGATCGAGGCGGCGCGGCCAGGCGAGGTGCTGTCCTTCGACGGCAAGGCGCGGGAGGCCCAGGTCCCCGTCGAGACGCCGACGCCGGTCTATGCGCTGGCCGTGGCGCCGAAGGACCGCAAGGACGACGTCAAGCTGTCGGCCGCCTTCGGCAAGCTCGCCGAGGAGGACCCGACGCTCAACGTGATCCTGGATCCCGAGACCCAGGAGACCTTGATCGCCGGCCAGGGCGAGGGGCATCTGGCGGTGACGCTGGAACGGCTGAGGCGGCGCTACGGCGTCGAGGTCACCACCCGCAAGCCGAAGGTCTCGTACCGCGAGTCCATCAGGAAGGCGGTGACCCAGCGTGGCCGGCACAAGAAGCAGACCGGCGGTCATGGGCAGTTCGGCGACGTGGTCATCGAGATCAAGCCGCTGGAGCGCGGCGCGGGCTTCGTCTTCGAGCAGAAGATCACCGGTGGCGTGGTGCCCAAGCAGTGGATCCCGGCGGTGGAGCAGGGGGTGCGCGACGCGATGGAGAAGGGGCCGCTGGGCTTCCCGGTCACCGACGTGGCGGTCACCCTGATCGACGGCTCCTACCACAGCGTCGACTCTTCGGAGATGGCGTTCCGCCAGGCCGGTCGCCTCGCCATGAGCGAGGCCTTGGCGGCGGCGGCGCCCTATCTGCTGGAGCCGATCGAGAAGCTGGAGGTCGTGGCGCCCTCGGCCAGCACGTCGAAGATCACCCAGGCCATCTCCGCGCGGCGCGGGCAGATCCTAGGGTTCCAGCCCCGGCCCGGCTGGGCCGGCTGGGACGAGATCGAGGCGTGCTTACCGAGACAGGAACGGCTGGAGCTGATCGCCGAGCTGCGGGGCCTCACCCAGGGCCTCGGCGCCTTCCTCCACAGCTTCGACCACATGGCCGAACTCAGTGGTCGGCTAGCGGATGAGGTCGTGAAGGAAGCCCGCGCGGCTTAGCGGAGAGTCTTTGCTGGGCGCGTGACGGCCGCCGAAACCGGCGACCACTTTCGGCTGTCACGCACCTAGTGCTTGCCGTGGTCGCGGCCGAAGTTGGGTTCGGCGCTTTCCTGGCCGGCGGCGATGATGCCGCGGCGGATTTCGCGGGTGCGGGTGAACAGCTCGAACAGCTTGTCCGCCTCGCCCCAGCGGATCGCGCGGCTGAGCGCCTGGAGGTCCTCCGTGAACCGGCCGAGGATCTCCAGCACCGCGTCCTTGTTGGCCACGAAGATGTCGCGCCACATGGTCGGGTCGGAGGCCGCGATGCGGGTGAAGTCGCGGAAGCCGCCGGCCGAATACTTCATCACCTCGGCCTGGGTGACCTCCTCCATGTCGGCGGCGGTGCCGACGATATTGTAGGCGATCAGGTGGGGGAGGTGGCTGGTGACGGCGAGAACCAGGTCGTGGTGGCCGGGGTCCATCCGCTCGACATTGGCGCCGATGGCGGTCCAGAAATCGGCAAGTTTCTGGACAGCTTCCAGATAGGCGTCGTCGGTCCGGGCCTGGGGGGTCAGGATCACCCAGCGCTTCTGAAAAAGCTCGGAAAATCCGGCGTCGGGCCCCGACTGCTCGGTGCCCGCGATCGGGTGGCCGGGGATGGCGAAGACGATTTCCGGCAGGTTTCGCGACAGGGCCTCGGCGACCGAGCCCTTCACCGAGCCGACGTCGGTGACCGTCGCCCCCGGCTTCAGCGCCGCCGCGGCCGCCTGGGAGGCCTCGCCCATGGCCAGAACCGGCACGGCCAGCACGACGAGGTCGGCGCCCGCCACGGCCTGCGCGATGTCGCCGGTCACTTGGTCGGCATAGCCGAGCTCGACGATGCGCGCGCGGTGCGCCGCGCTGGCGTCGGCCACGGCCACCTCGCCGACGATCCCGGCCTCGCGGGCCGCGCGGATCACCGACGAGCCGATCAGCCCGCAGCCGATCACCGCCATGCGCGGATAGATCACGCCGGCCACCGGGCTCAGGCCTTCATGAAGTCGGCCAGCGCGTCGACGACGGCGCGGTTGTGCTCTTCCAGCCCGATGGTGATGCGCAGGTGGTCGGGCAGGCCATAGCCCGCGACCCGCCGCGGGATCAGGCCGCGCGAGGACAGGAAGGTATCGGCGTCCGCCGCCGTCTTGCCGGGCGTCTTCGGGAAGCCGACCAGCACGAAGTTGGCCGCGGAGGGCACCACATCGAGGCCGAGGCCGCCGATCTGCTGGGTCAGCCAGGGCCGCCAGGTCTCGACCAGCTCCAGCGTCGCCTGCTCGAAGGCGACGTCGCCGAGCGCGGCCACCCCGGCGAGCTGGGCCGGGATGTTGACGTTGAACGGCAAGCGGATGCGGTCGACCGCCGCGGCCATCTCGGCCGGCATATAGGCCCAGCCGACGCGCAGGGCGGCCAAGCCATGCAGCTTGGAGAAGGTGCGGGTGGCGACCACGTTCTCGAACTCGCGCACCATGGCGAAGCCGTCTTCGTAGTCCGGCTCGGAGATGAAGCCGTCATAGGCGCCGTCGAGCACCAGCACGACGCTGGGCGGCAGGGCCGCGTGCAGGCGGCGGACCTCGGAGCCGGTGATCCAGGTGCCGGTCGGATTGGCCGGATTGGCGACGAACACCAGGCGGGTGCGCGCGTCGACCATCTTCAGCATCTCGTCGACGTCGATGCGGTAGTTGGGCTCCCTGGCCATGCGGATCTCCGCCTGGCAGGCGCGCGCGCCGATGGCGTAGGCGCCGAAGCCGTACTCGCCCTGGACGATGTTGTCGCCGGGTTCGAGGAAGGCCTGGTTGAGCAACTGGAAGATCTCGTCCGAGCCGCAGCCGAACAGCAGGCGCTCGGGCTCGAGGCCGAACCGTGCGCCGATCGCGTCGCGCAGGATGTTGGAGCGGCCCTCCGGATACATGTGCAGTTGGTCGACGGCGCTGGCGAAAGCCTCGCGCGCCTTGGGGCTGGAGCCGAGGATGTTCTCGTTGGCCGACAGCTTCAGCGGATGCTCGACGCCCTCGACCTTGGCCTTGCCGGGGACATAGGGGGCGATGTCCAGGATCCCGGGCTTGGGGACCGGACGGGGCGCCTTGGCGCGGTCGAGGACAGGGGTGTCAGACATGGCTGCGCTCTTACACGGATGGGGGCGGCCCTGTCATCCCAACGCTCCCCACAGCCACATCAGCTCACCTCCAGTGTCATCCCGGAAAGCGCGTCAGCGCTTGTCCGGGACCCAGATGCACGGGGTCTTCAGGATAGATCGGTGCGTCTGGGTCCCGGTCTTCGGCTCCGCCGAAACCGGGATGACACTCGGGGAAAGGCGTGAGAACATATGTGGAACAAACACTGAGGCGATGTCCTACTACGTCTACATCCTGGCAAGCGGACAGCACGGGACGCTCTATGTCGGCGTGACCAACAGTCTCGCGCGGCGGATCGCTCAGCACAAAGCCAAGCAGATTGCAGGCTTCACGAAGCGGCACGACGTCGATCGGCTCGTCTGGTGGCGCGCCTATGGCGAGGTCACGGAGGCTATCGGCTTTGAGAAGCGGCTGAAGCGGTGGCGGCGCGAGTGGAAGGTCAATCTGATCGAGAGCGAAAACCCCAAATGGGGCGATCTCTATCCGGCGATGATGGCGCCGTGAGATCCGCGCCGGTGTCATCCTGGCCGTAGCGTAGCGGAGGGCCGGGACCCAGATGCGCGGGGTTCTCCGGAAAGATCGGTGCGTCTGGGTCCCGGTCTTCGGCTTCGCCGAAACCGGGATGACACATGATGGGAGGTCGGGCTCGCCCTACGCGTCCAGCGGTTCCGGGGCGGCGCCGATGACGCCGGTGAGGCGGCCGGGGGCTCGGGCGAGGCGGTCGTCGTGGGGCTGGTAGAAGCCCATGAGGCCGAAGAGCTTGAGGCCGCCGACGTCGGCGATCAGCTCGGCGGCGACGCCGTCGTGGCTGAGTTTTTCCTCGATGGCCGCAGCGGGGCCGGCCGCGTCGGTGACCCAGTAGGTGAGGTCGCGGCCGGTGGGCTCGACGGTCACCTCGGCGGCGGCCAAGGCGTTGAGGGGCCCCCAGGCGTTGAGGCAGGGCAGGGCGGCGAAGACGCGGAGCTTCGGCTCGGCCAGCAGGCGGCCCCACCAGGGGGTGTCGGAGGCCAGCGACAGGACGGCCACGCCGCCCGGCGTCTTGGCCGCGGCGATGGCCTCTTCCGGCTTGGCGACCTGGACGAGGCCGGGCGCGACGCCGAAACGCATGCGGGCGACCTCGACCGAGCGGGCCGGCGTCTTGCCGCCGAACACCGCCAGGTGGAACGGGCCCTGGCGGGACAGGCTGTCGCCGATCAGCTCGCGCCAGATGCGCACGATCAGGGACGGCGTCGCGGCTTCGCGCGGCTTGGCCAGCAGGGTGCGCAGCAGCTGGGCCTCGCGGCCCGGACGCAGGCCGAACTTGCCCGCGTCGCCGGCGGCGGCCTTGGCCTCGGCCACCTTGCGGGCGAGGCCGGCGCGCTCGTCGATCAGGGCCAGCAGGTGGGCGTCGATCCCATCCAGGCGCGCGCGGATCGCCTCCAGCGAGGGCGCGGCGGTCTTGGGATCGGCGTCGGCCATATTGTCCCCCGAAAACTGAGGGTTGGCGCTTAGGTCATTGCGACCGGACGCGCAATAGGGCGCGTCGGCGCAAGAAAGTTGCAGGCGAAACCAACGGCGTGGTGAAAGAAATGGAACCACGAAAAGCACGAAAGACACGAACGTGCCCCTCGGCCCGTCGCGCGGCGTCTTGGCAGCCTTGCGAATTAGCCACGGACGACACGGACAGGGCGCGTGTCGCGCGCGATCATTTGGCGGCGGACTCTCAGGAGAGGTGAGTTCGTGTTTTTCGTGGTTCCCCTTTTGGCGCGCGGGGAAACGCGAAGCGCCGCCGGGAGGGCCCGGCGGCGTGGGGCGCGGTCGCTATTCCGGCTTGGCGTGGGTGGCGACGAGGGCGCGGAGCTTGGCGGCGGCGAGGCCGCGGGCCTGCTTCTCGAACTGGACCACGCCGGGGGGCGCGGACTTGGTGAACTCCTCGGGCAGGAATTCCAGGTCGTCGGCCGATTGGTTGAGGTCCATCGGCGGTAGTTTGAGCTCTTCGCGCATGCGGATCAGCTCTTCGATGGCGAGCAGGGCGATGAGGCCGTTCGCGTGGGTGACCAGGCTCGCCATGTTGACGGCGTGCTGCACCTCGGGGGGCGGCATCTTGGGCTGGCCGCCCAGGCCCGGCAGCGGCGGCATCTTCGGCGGGGGCAGGTTGTTGGCCATCTCAAGACTCCTCGTCACAGCTTCGGCCCCAGGGTCGCATGGCCGCCGCGCGCGGGAAAGCGCATGGCGGCCCGGAACGGGACGCTTCGGCGGGGTGGGTGCAAGGGATGGGCCGGATTTTTTGGAACCACGAACCACACGAACGGGTTCTCGGCGTCCCGATTCCGCTCGTCCCGGCGAATGCCGGGATCCAGATCAGAGGCCTCGGCGTGCGAAGGATTTTGAACCACGAAGACACGAAGGGCGCGAAGGAGCCGAGCTGACCTTCGTGTTCTTCGTGGGCTTGGTGGTTGAATGGGCCGGCCTTCGGCCCGCGGTGCGGAGTCATGGGATCTGGATCCCGGCGTTCGCCGGGATGAGCGGAGGGGGAATATGGCCCGCTGTTCGTGTGATTCATTGTTCTTGTTTTGTTCTTGACGGCGTGCGCCCTTTGTGAGACGATCTTGCATGGTCGGCGGTTTGCCTTCGATTGGCCGGTCGGCGGCGGGCGAGACGCAGTTCGACTGGGCGTTCGCCGAGGTGATCTGCGCGCGGCTGGCGGCCGGGGAGAGCCTGCGGGCGATCTGCCGGGATGCGGACATGCCCTCGGTGCAGACCCTGGCGGTGTGGCGGCGCCATTCGCCGGAGTTCGGCGCTGCGCTGGCCGCGGCGCGGCGGGAGGGCCAGGGCTTGCGGGCCGAGCGGCGCGAGGGGCTGGCGGCCCTGAAGCGGCGGGCCGTGGTGGTGCGGCGCGAGGGCTTGGCGCGCAATCCGGGCCGGCCCAGCACCTATGACTATGAGCTCGGGTTGGCGATCTGCACGCGGATCGCGCTCGGCGAGAGCCTGGAGGCGGTGTGCCGCGATCCCGACCTGCCGCCGGTGGCCACCATCTATAACTGGCTGCGGCGCTGGCCGGACTTCGCCCGCGCCTATCGGCTCGCCCGCGAGATGCAGCTCGACCTGATCTGCGGCCAGATGCGCGAACTGGCCGACGGCGCGACGCGCGAGACCCTGGGCGTGGTGAAGCTGAAGATCGCCGTGCTCAAGGACCAAGCACGAAGGCTGGGCGCCAAGGGCTGCTATGCGGAGCCTCCGCCGGTCTGGGAGGTGACGACGGTGCGGTGGGAGGATGTGCGGGGGACGTGAGGTCCGCTAACGACCCATTGCTGACCTGGGCCCGCTCGCACAATCTGGGTCCATGGGGCGCACGGATCGTTTAGGCCAGTTTCCGACCAATATCTGGCGCGCAGCCAGGATCGCGTTTGACATTGTCGGCGCAAAGGAAGC
>CAMFHW010000018.1 GCA_945952175.1 uncultured Phenylobacterium sp.
ACACGTAAGGAGTCGTCGGCAGCGTCAGATGTGTATAAGAGACAGCTCGAAGGTCTATTGGCGCATCCACAAGGCACGCGTGGACGGCAAGCGGCCCCGCGACTGGGTGTCGGGCAAGAAGAGCACCTATGACCGGGCCTGGGCCCAGGCCTGGTGCGACCGGGTGGCGGCGGGCGAGGCCGGCTATCGCGTTTCAGCGGAGCCGGGCATGCCGTCGATGAAGTGCATCTACAACTGGCTGAAGCGGTTTCCCGAGTTCCGGGCGATGCATGCGCGGGCGCGCGCCCAGCAGCAGCACGGGCTGGACTGGCGGATCTATCTGGAGGTCGACCGGGTGAGCGCGGGCGCAGACCTGGCCAGCGCCAAGCGCGCGACGGCCTGGCTGGAGGGCCGGCGCGGACGGCTCGCGCCCAAGACCTGGAAGGCCGCCCCGCCGGAGCGGACATGGGCCGAGCCGCCGGGCGGCGGGATGCGGCCGACGAAGGGCGGCTAGCGCCAGGGGCGCGGCTCGCATATGGCGCGTAGCCTTATCGAGGCGACCAAGCCGACGAGGGCGGTTGGGACCGCGAGAGCCGCCACAGCCGCGAGCACGCCAGGATTGTCACCGAAGGCCATGATCGCCAACGGCGCCAACGCAGCCATCACGAGGAGCTGGGCGACAACGCTGTACGAGACGCGGATCCATAGGAGCGCGCCCACGAACGCCAGGACGGGCAGGAAGATCAGGACATTGGAGAGGATCGGGCTCCAGCCCACGGGCAAGTTCGATGACATCACGATGGCCCCAAGGCCGCATCCCGAGAAGGCGGGCAGCATACCCAATTGCGCGAGATGGCCCCAGACCTTCACGCGCCGCGGAAGATGCGGCGCGCTGAGGTCGTCCGGCAAGATCGGACGCTCGATCACCGCGACCTTGGGCGCCTCGCGCGGCTTGCGAGGCGTCCGCGGCGTCTTGTCGGCCGCGAAGGCGCGCCACTCGACCGCCGTATCGCCGTCAAGGCCATCGCGAGGCCCTAAGGCCCGATAAGCCAGTCGGAATCGTTCGTCTTCATCCCACGCAAGCTCGTTGGGATCGAAGCCGCAGAGGGCTTCGGATAGGTCGGACGGAAGGCTGAACAGATGGTCTACCCCATCGCTTCCGCGTTGGCGCGCGAAGGCGCGGCGGCGCAGCCGATCGAACGGCGCGGGCGGCTGGCCTTCGTGGGCGTGGTTCTCGGCCTCCGGCCGGTCCGGATCATGCAGCAAGGCCCAGGTTCGCTCGCCCTCGCGCCAGAGCTGGAGGGTCGAGACCATCGCATGTTCCTCGACCTGGACGCCCAGCGCCGTCGAGCCCCGCGACAGGTGGGCCAGCCGCGCGCGACTAGGGTAATCGTAATCCTCGGCGACGATCACCGACCAACCGTCGAGGGCGCCGACCCAGAAGCGCGACCCGCGGCGCGACGCCTTTTTCACAGGCTCGAAGGTGAGACCGGCGCGCGCCGCGGCGTCCTCGACCGACAGGCCCTCCAAAGCGATCCACGATAGCGAAATCCCCATCCCGCAACCGTAAGTTCTTGCTCTGTTCCGGTCAAGCTCCGCCCCGAATTGCCCGCGCCGCAGAATCTGGTTGAAGCTCCCCGGTCATCAGGGAGCCTCCGCTATGACCATCAGCGCCTTCACCTTCGTCGACCTCTATCGCCGCGCCCTGGTGACGGCGGGCCATCTGCTGGACAAGGGCGAGGCGCACGCCAAGGCGACGGGTACGAACCCGGAGGAGATGCTGGACTGGCGGCTGATCGAGGACATGCAGCCGCTGCGCTTCCAGATCATGGTGGTGGTGTTCTTCGCGCGCGCCTGGCCGGCGCGGTTCGCCGGCCTCGAACTCCCGCCGGAGACCGGCGACGGGTTGGACCTGGCCGGGTTCCGGGCGGCGATCGCCGACGCCCAGGCCTGGCTCGAAGCCCGCAGCCCGGCCGAGTTCGCCGGGCGCGACGCCGAGCCACTGACCTTCGAGATCGGCACGGGCATGAAGCCGACCCTGCCGGCGGAGCAGTGGCTGACCGTGTTCGCCACGACCAACCTGTTCTTCCACCTGTCGACCGCCTACGGGATCCTGCGCGCCCGGGGCGTGCCGATCGGCAAGGCGGACCTGTTCGCCGCGGGACTGTGAACGCGGGGCGGCTGGAGGGGGGTTTCGGGGACAGGTTGAATATTCCGGTCCCGGCCCGGCCCGACTACTCGGCGCAAGGCAGGAATATTCAACCTGTCCCCGAAACTCCGGCGCCTCAGTAGATCTCCCGCTTCTGGGTCGCGGCCTTGGCGGCCAGGCTGAAGCGCGGCTCGACGGGCTTGCCCGGATCGAGGACGTGGTCGGCGACCAGCCGGCCGACGGCGGGCCCGTGCTTGAAGCCGTGGCCGGAGCCGCCGCCGACCAACCAGACGCGATCGTCGCCCGGCAGCCGGTCGATCAGGAAGTCGCCGTTGGAGCTGTTCTCGTACTGACAGACCCGGGCGTGGATCAGCGGCGCCTCGGCGAGCGCCGGAAAGCGGCGGGCGAGATAGGTCCGCGCGCGGGCGACGCCGTCGGGGCTCGGCTGGCGGCTCTGGGTGTCGGGGTCGACCAGCGGGCCATGGGCGTCGAAGGCGAACTTGAAGCCCTGGCCCTCCAAGTCGGGGAAGCCGTAGACGAGATCGCCATTGTTGAAATCGGCCCAGACCGGCAGGTGGGCGGGGGTGAAGCGGTCGTCCCCCGGCGCGGCGCCGAAATGGTAGACCTCCTGGCGCGTCGGCACGATGCGGCCGGCGAGCAGATCCGGGAACACCTTGGGCAGCCAGGGGCCGCAGGCATAGACGAGGCTGTGGGCCGAGAGGCCGGGCGCGAGTTCGTAGGCGTCGCCCGCCCGGCGTGGCGGGCCGGCCTGGAGGATGACCGGCTGGAGGCCGGCATCGCGCACCACCGACTGGACGCCGCGGCCGGCGATCAGGGCGCCGGAGGCCTGTTCCAGGAAGCCGGACTCGCCCTCGCGGAACACGGCCTGGGGCCAGGCGGCGGCGAGGCCCGCGCGGTCGAAGGCCTTGTGCGGCAGGCCGCTGGTCTCCAGCCAGGCCAGGCTCTTCTTCATGTACTCGTCGTCCGAGGGCGAGAACCAGAGCACGCCGGTGCGATGCAGGATCGGCAGGCCCTGGCGCGCCGACAGGGCGTCCCAGGCGGCGAGCGAGTCCCGCGCCATCGGCGAATAGAGCGGATCGCCGCCATAGGAGACGCGGATCACCCGGCTTTCGCCCCCGGACGAGGCGCGGGCGTGGCCAGCGCCATAGGCGTCGACCAGGGCGACGCGCAGGCCGGCCTGTTTCAGGGTCCAGGCGGTCCAGGCGCCGAAGACCCCGGCGCCGATCACCGCGGCGTCGAAGATGGCCGGCGCCGTGGCGGCCCGGCCGGAGGTGGCGGCGGCCGCGCTCATGGCCGCCATCGTCCCGCGTCGCGTCCAGCCCATGGGCCCATGCCTCCCTCCCCTTCAGACCGCCGAGCATGGAGCGGGGCGGCGCGGGGTTCAATCGGCGCGCCGCGCACACGGCTGGGTGGAGAGGCGCCACGTAACCGGGTTCATCCAAATTTAGCTACGTCCGCGCCAGGATCGCGGCTTGGCTTCGGAGGGATGACATGGGGGCGTCTGTGGCGGCCGTCGCGGGGGGCGAACGGCTGGAGGCGGGGGTCGGATCGACCTTCGGCGCGCTGGCGTGGGAGATGGAGCTCGCGGGCGCGACCTGCCTGAAGCTGGACGCCCTGGTCGGCGAGATCATGGCCGCCCTGCCCTCGGAGCATAGGGCCCGGATGACCGAAGGCCTGCACCTCGTCGACCTGCTGTCCCAGCAGCTGCACGGCCTGTCAGGCTTCGCACGGGCCGTCGGCGACATGGTGGGCGACGAGATCCGCGCGCCGGTGGGCGACGCCCTGGCGCAGCTGACCCTGGGCGCCCTGGCCGATCGGATGAGCCAGGCCCTGGGCGGCGGGGCGGCCCCCGCGGTCGAAGGGGCCGACGACGCGGGCGATCTCGACTTGTTCTAGACCCGACCTAGGCCTTGAAGCGTCGGACCCAGGCCTCGAAGGCGGTGAGGAAGGTCCCCAGGAAATTGCGCGTACCCTCGTCGGTCAGCCGGCCCTCGGCGTCGAACTTGGTGTGCGCCTGGAAGACCAGCACCTCGGGCTGGGGCATGCAGTAGGAATTGGTGAACTCGAAGGCCTGGCGCAGCTGGCTCTGGCCGCGGGCTGTGCCGGTGATGCCGGGCGAGGCGCCCATCAGCGCCACGGGCTTGCCGCCGAGGGGGGCGGTGCGCGGCGGGCGCGAGGCCCAGTCGACCGCGTTCTTCATCACGCCCGGAACGCCGTGATTGTATTCCGGCGTCGCGAACAGCACCCCGTCGGCGGCCGCGATGGCGGCCTTGAAGGCGGCGACGCCTGGCGGATCGCCCTCGGCCTCCACGTCGCCGTCATAGAGTGGGACCTGCTTGAGGTCGAAGGTCTCGATGACGAGGCCCGGTGGGGCGAGCTCGACCGCCGCGCGGAGCAGCGCGCGGTTCAACGAGCCGGCGCGCAGGCTGCCGGCGACGCCGAGGACGCGGATCGGGGTGTCGGCCATGACGCGGCTCCCAGAGTGGAAATCCGCGCCACTTTGATCAGGCCGATGCGAAACTCAAGGCTGCTCAGGCATAGGCGGGCGAGCCGCCGCCGCGATCCTTGAAGATTTCGCGGCCGGCCCAGTGGCGGCTGGCGGCGAGCTTGGAGAGCACCTGGCCATGCTCGCGCTGCAGGGCCGGCCAGGCGGCGACCGGAAGCGCGTCCGGCCGCGCGAGCAGGTAGCGGCAGAACCGGTCGGCCTCGACCAGGAAATGCACGTCGGTGGTCGGCTCGGCCGCCCAGTAGGCGCTGATCAGCGGATTGAGCTGCTCGCCCAGGGCGTCGCACAGATCGGGCAGGTTCAGGGCGACGGGCGCCAGGCGGTTCGCGCGGTACAGCATGCAGTTGGCCTCCATGCCCGGGCTGGCGGCGATGGCGGCCAATCTCCGGGCTTCCTTGGGTGTCAGGTCGTACAGGTAGTCGAGCGCACGGGGCTCGATGCGCACCAGGCGCACCAGCTCAGGCGAGGCGATGAGGTCGGCGAGCCCGCGCTGGAAGTGGTCCAGGCTCATGCGGCGGCCTCCCGGCGCGCCTCGCCGACCCGGGCCGCCAGGTCGGCCATCAGCTCGACCTCCTCGGCGATCCCGGCCAGGCCGAGGCGGCGGTGATAGCTCTCGTGATATTCGAAGGTGATGGCCGCCAGGTTCGGAAACCGCGGCGCCCATTCATGGGCCCACTCCCAGACCGGCGACGGCGTGCGGCGCGAGTGGCTGTCGGTGTAGTGACCCTTCAGCCGGTCGCCGCCGGCCAGGTGGATCTCGACCACGATCGCGGGATCCAGGGCGGCGAGATAGTCCTGCGCCGAGACGCCCAGGTTCAGGCAGTTGGCGTAGAGGTTGTGGAGGTCGAGCAGCATGCCCGCGCCGCTCTCGGCGGCCAGGCGGTTGAAGAACTCCGGCTCGCTCATGTCGGGCTCGGGCACTTCGGAGAAGATAGTCCCGTTCTCCATCAGGATGCGGGCGCCGCCGAGCGCGTCGGACAGTCGGCGCACCTTGCCGGAGACGATCTCCAGCACCTCCTCGTCGAAGGGCACGGGCAGGCCCATGCCGGCCTGGGCGTTGGGCACGCTGCGGTGCGGGGCCAGGAACATCGACAGGTGCTCGGAGTACCATTCGTAGCCGAGGTCGCGATGGGAGGCGGCGACCTGGTCCAGCACCGCCTCGTCCAGCGGCATGGCGCTGGGAAGCGACAGGCCGATGCCGTGGCCGATCACCGCGCGGTCGGCGCAATGGCGGCGCAGCTCGTCGATGGCCAGCGCGGCGTGGCTGAAGCGGTTGCGGCCGGCCTGCGGCCCGTAGTCGTACCAGAGCCGGTCGGGGATGACCTCGACGTAGTCGACGCGCGCGCCGAGGGCGTCGAGCACCAGCGGGACCGCCGGATTGTACAGCAGTCCCACCATGGGGGTGGATGCGGCCGTCATCCCCTTCCTCCAGCCCTAGTGGCCGAGTTGGACTTCGAGCACCTTCTCGAAGTCCTTCTCCCAGATGACGTCGATCGTGCCGGACAGGCAGGCGCAGCCGGTCAGGCCCTTGATCACTTCGTTGACCAGCACCTCGTCGATGCGGTGGATCTCGGCGGGACTGAGCTTGCCCGGATGCGAAACGCGGACGGCGCGGGTCGCGCCCTTTTCACCCACGAAGATGTGCGCCTTGCGCAGGGTAGTCGCCTGAGACATGGGACGTTCCTCTCTGAAGCCGCCGAGGCGGCCATGAAATGAACGGCGCCAGTCACGCCCCCGAGACCGGACCGAAGACCGCCCTCCCCAAGGACGCGCGATCTCGAAATCCGCCCTAGCACATATATTTTTAGTTTATGCGATATTCATTTTAGGCCGTTACACAATTCGCTAAATTGTGATCACGACATTATCTTGATCATATCAGTACGGTGAATTCTCGTAGACTATGATTTCGAGAATCCTCGGCGTTCATCAAGCGCACTCAACATATCATAATATCGATGGAACCAAACGAAGACTTTCGCGTTGGCGCGGAACGACCGCCTCACCGCACGCGATGCGCCATCCACAGATGGGCCTCGTAGGACATGACGAAGCCCTCGCCACGGCCCTCGATCACATCGGCCAAGCCGCCGATCAGGGCGTCGCGATTTGCAGCCGGCAGGGCCTGGTAGTGGGAGAAGCTGCGATGCAGGCCTTCATAGGCGGTGCGGTCGAGCTCGCGCCTGTACGGATAGACCTTGTGGATCAGAGGCCCGTAGCGCTGGGCGGTCGGGAACAGCTCCTTCAGCGGGCCATAGGGCAGGTACCAGCTCTCCGGCGCCGGTCCCCACAGGTGGGGCGCATAGCGCATGAACAAGGGCTCGATCGCGGCGATCAGGTCGCGCGGGCCGGGCATGGGCACATTGCCCGCCACAGCCAACAGGCCGCCGGGGACCAGCGCTTGCGCCGCCTTCTCGAAACGCACGGCCGGGTCGATCCAATGCCAAGCCTGGGCGGCGAAGACGAGCTTGAAGGCCTCGGCCTGCAGCGGCCAGGTCTCGAAGGTTCCCTCGGCGAAGGCGACGTGCGGCGCCTGGCCGACGCGGGCGCGGGCGGCGCGGATGAGCTCGGGACCCGGATCGACCGCCAGGAGGGGAACGCCGAGCTTGGCGAGGCCTATGGTCGCCTGGCCCGCGCCGCAGCCCAGCTCGAGAATCCGGTCGCCGGCGCCGAGACCCGCCTCAGCGGCGACATCGGCGAACAGGGCGTCGGGATAGCCGGGCCGGTAGGCGTCGTAGTCTTTGGCCACGCCGTCGAACATGAACCGCTGTTCCATGCGATCTCCCCTCTGCCGCGGGCGCAGGGTCACGGCGTCGAGGGCGCACGGTCAAACGATGTCTCGGCGGCGCGCTTGTGAGGTGGCGTCACATCTTCTTGTCCTCTCCCCCCAAGCGGGGGCGGGGACAACTACGCCTTCGTCAGCCCGGCCCCTTCCAGGAACTCGACCAGGGCGGCGTTGAACGCCACCGGCTGGTCGATGTTGGCGGCGTGGCCGGCGTTGGGGATGGTGACCAGTTTCGCGCCGGGGATCTTGGCGGCCATGTAGCTGGAGGCGGCCAGGAAGGGCGTGTCGTCGGCGCCGACCACCACCACGCTCGGAACCTTGATGTCGGGCAGGCTCTCGATCACCCGCGCATCGTGCTGGGTGAGCATGCCGCGGGCGGCGCGGGCCAGGCCCGTGGCGTCGCGGTGGCGGGCCTGGCGGACCTCGGCCGAGCCACCGCTCGGCAGGCCCTCGGCCTCCAGCTTCTCGGCGCGCTTGATGGCGGTGGCGTTCCAGCCGGCGCGGGCCTCGTCGTTCTTGTAGCCGGGTCCGGTGTCGATGATCAGCAGGGCCCGCGCGCGCTCCGGATGGGCGCGATGGAAGGCGAGGCTCATATAGCCGCCGAGCGAGAGGCCGCCGATCACAGCGCTCTTGGCGCCGACCGCATCCAGCAGGGCCGCCATATCGCCGACGGTCAGGGCCTCGGAATATTGGGCGAGGTCGGCAGGATAGTCGCTCTGGCCGTGGCCACGCATGTCCCAGGTGATCAGCTTGAACGACTTGGTCAGGGCCTCGACCTGGCCGTCCCACATGCCGCCGGTGGCGGAATAGCCATGGGTCAGCAGCAGGACCGGGCCTTCGCCGCGGACGTCGTAATGGATCGCGACCCCGTCGCGGTCGAGCTTGGGCATGCGCACACTCCTCCCGGGTGGTCGGCTTCCCCTCCGCTCGGCCCGGCGAATGCCGGGATCCAGATGCAAGGGCGCCGCGCTTTTCGATTGATCCCATCAAGCCACTGGAACGGCGATCGCGCCATAGGATCTGGGTCCCGGCATTGGCTGCTTCGCGCCCGCTTCGCGACGCCGGGGATGAGCGGGTTAGTCAGTCCAGGCCGGCGCCCGCGGCCGTCAGGGCGTCGCGCACGCGCTGGACACGCAGGTTCAGGTCGATGATCTCCTCGACGGTCAGGCCCGACCGCTCCAGCAGGGTCTCGGTCAGGCAGGTGGTGCGCGACTGCAGGGCCTTGCCGGCCTCCGCCAGCCGCACCTGCACCTGGCGCTCGTCGGCGGGATTGCGCTCGCGGGCCAGCAGGCCCGCCTGCTCCAGGCGCTTCACCAGCGGGGTGATGGTGCTGGGCTCCAGGTCGAGCCGCTCGGCGATCCCGCCGATCGTCAGGCCATCGCTCTCCCACAGCGCGCTCAGCACCAGGTACTGCGGATAGGTCAGGCCGAGCGCGTCGAGCAGCGGCTTATAGGTGCGATTGATGGCCAGCGTCGTGCCGTAGATCGTGAAGCAGAGCTGGCCGTCCAGCGGGACGGACTGGGGGTCGGGCATGGGGCCTCCGGAAAGCGTTCTCACGAAAATACATATCGCGATAAATTTCTGTTTGACAAGGAATGCGGCCCTGACTTAGATATTAATTATCGCGATAATAATTATCGCAACAACACACGAAAGGAACACCCATGCCCAAGCTTCGCACCCTCGCCGCCCCGCTCGCCGGTCTGCTGATCGCCGCCGGCGCCGCCTCCGCCCAGGCCGCTCCCGCCGGCGCGGTGAAGAACATCGTCCTCGTCCACGGCGGTTTCGTCGACGGCTCCGGCTGGGCCGGGGTCCACAAGATCCTGACCGCCGACGGCTACAAGGTGACCATCGTCCAGAACCCGACGACGTCGCTGGCCGACGACGTCGCCGTCACCCGCCGCGCGCTCGCGGCCCAGGACGGCCCGGCGATCCTGGTCGGCCACTCCTACGGCGGCGTCGTGATCAGCGAGGCCGGTTCGGATCCGAAGGTGAAGGGCCTGATCTATGTGGCGGCCTTCGCGCCCGACGCCGGGGAATCGGTCTCCACCCTGATCGCCAACCCGCCCCCCGGCGCGCCCGTGCCGCCGATCCTGCCGCCGCAGGATGGTTTCCTGTTCCTCGACAAGGCCAAGTTCGCGGCGTCCTTCGCCGCCGACGTGAAGCCGGCCGAGGCGGCCTTCATGGCCGACTCGCAGGTTCCGTGGGGCGTCGCGGCCCTGGCCGGCGCGGTGACCCAGCCGGCCTGGAAGGTGAAGCCCACCTGGTACCTGGTCGCGCAGGACGACCACATGATCCCGCCGCCGGCCCAGCGCGTCATGGCCGCCCGCGCCAAGGCGACGGTCACCGAAGCCGCCGGCAGCCACGCGGTCTATGTCTCGCGCCCCGAGGTGGTGGCCAAGGTGATCGAGCAGGCCGCGGAAGCCGCCGGCAAGAACTGACCGCCTGAAGCGCCGACCCAGGAGACGCCCGCGGCCCCGCCGCGGGCGTCTTCGCGCGTGGCGGGCGGTGGAGGGGCAGCCTCAAGCTCGGCGCCCGGTCTCGCCCCCTCCACCACGCCTGCGGCGCGCGCGCCCCCCGCGGAGGAAGGCATGCTCAGGCGACACCAACTAGGCGCGCGTACCGAGCAGGTTCCTCGCCACCACCCATTTGTGGACCTCGGTGGGACCGTCGAAGATACGCATGGTCCGCAGGCGGTTGGCCATCAGGTGCAAGGGCAATTCGCGGGTCATGCCCATGGCGCCGAAGCACTGCATGGCCCGATCGACCACCTCCCACGCCATCTCGGTGGCGTAGGCCTTGATCATCGAGATCTCCTGGCGAACGTCGCGGCCCTGGTCGAGTTTCCAGGCGCAGTCATAGGTCATCAGCCGCGCCGCATGGATGCGGGTGGCGGCGTCGGCCACCCACCACTGGATCGCCTGGCGTTCGGACAGGGGCTGGCCAAAGGTGACCCGCTGGGGTGCGAACTCGACCATCATCTCCAGCGCCCGCTGGGCCATGCCGATCGACCAGGCCGCCATCTCGCAGCGCCGCGTGCCCAGCCGCACCTGCATCGGCGCGAAGCCCTGGCCTTCGGTCCCCAGCAGTTTCCAGCCCTCGACGCGGCAGTCCTCCAGGGCGATCTCGTAGGTCGCGCCGCCACCGATCATCGGGATGCGTCGCAGGACGTTGAAGCCGGGCGTCCCCTTGTCGACCAGGAAGGCCGAGACGCCGTTGCGGCCGCCCGCCTCCGACTTCCGCGTCACCGCCATGACGATGGTGAAGTCGGCCTCCGCCGCCCGGCTGATCCAGATTTTCCGGCCCTGCAGCACCCAGTCATCACCGTCGCGCTCGGCGCGGGTGATCATCCGCGCCGGATCCGACCCCGCGCCCGGCTCGGAGATACCCATGGCCGAGATGGTCTCGCCGCGGACATAGGGCGCCAGATAGGCCTCGCGCTGGCGCTCGGTGACCGTCGCCATCAGCATGCGCAGGTTCGGGCTGTCCGGCGGCAGGGTGTAGGGCGTGATGGTGCGGCCGAGCGCTTCGTTCACCGCCACCAGCGCCACGGCCGGCAGGTCGACGCCGCCGACGTCGGTGGGGGCGTCGAGGCCCCAGAGGCCGAGCTCGCGCGAGACCTGGTCGATGCGCGCCCGCTCGGCGACGCTCAGGCCCGGCGGGCGGCCCGAGGCCTCGCGCTCCAATATGGCTGGCTCGAGCGGCATCAGATGGTCGTCGACGAACCGCCGCGCGAGGTCGGCGATCATCCGGTGCTCTTCGGAAAGCTGGAAATCCATGGGCGTCCTCCTCGCCTACGAGGCTGACATCGGCGGCGGGGCGGCGCAGGATGAGCGCGTCATTTCCATATATGTGGAAATCACACCGGCGGAGGGCGACTTGGTCGAGACGGTGGTGAAATCGGCGGAGCGCGCCTTCGCGGTGCTCGAACTGTTCGAGACCGAGCGGCGTCCGCTGGGCCTGTCGGACGTCACCGCGCGGCTCGGCTGGCCCACCTCGTCGGCCGCGGCGCTGCTGAAGAGCCTCGTGGTGCTGGGCTATCTGGAATACGACCGCGCGCGGCGCACCTACAATCCCACCATGCGCATCGCGGTGCTGGGCCGCTGGGTGCCGGAGAGCCTGTTCGGCGACGGCGCGGTGCTCGGCGCGGCCGAGCGGCTGCACGCGGCCACCGGCCTGACCGTGATCCTGGCCACCCAGTCGGACCTGCACGCCCAGTACCTGCACGTCATCCATGGCGGCGAGCCCCTGGCGGGCATGGTGCAGCCGGGCCTGTTGAGGCCGCTGGCGGTCAGCGGCATGGGCCAGCTCTTCCTGTCGGCCCAGACGGACGAGGCGGTGCGCCGGCTGGTGCGGCGGCTGAATTATCGCAATCCCGACGACCGGGTACGGATCAGCGACCTGCTGGTGCGGCTGCACGAGGTGCGCTCGCGCGGCTACGCCTTTTCCAAGGACGCGGTGAGCCCCGGCAACGGCCTGATCGGGGCGCTGACGCCGCAGGCGGTGATGGGCCGGCGGATCGGGGTCGGGCTCGGCGGGCGCACGGCCGAGTTGGAGGCGCGGGAGGCCGAACTCGCCCGCCTGTTGCTGGCCGAGATTTCCGGGCTCGCGCGCGCCGCGCCTGACTAGCTATGGTGACGGCGATAGGGAGCCCGACATGACCGAGACCGCGACGCCGACCCTGCACGAGGCCCTGGGCCAGGTGCGCGTGCTGAAGCTGGAGCCTGGCCGGGCGGCGATCGAATACCGGGTGGCCCCGCACATGTGCCATTCGGGCGGGGTGGCCCAGGGCGGCTTCGTCTGCGGCTGGATCGACGCGGCCATGGCGCATGCGGTGATCGCCGAGGCCGCCGAGGTGACGCCGATGTCGCTGGAGCTCAAGGTCAGCTTCTTCGCGCCCGCCCGCCCCGGCCTGGTGATCGCCGAGGGTTGGATCGAACGGCGCGGCCGCTCCACATGTTTCCTCGAAGGCCAGCTCAAGGACGCCGACGGCAATGTGCTGGCCAAGGCCAGTTCGACCGCCCGCCTGATGCCCCGGGCCCAGGTGGAGGCGGCGGCGCGACGCGCGGTGGAATGATCCTGACGCCTCCGTCACCTTGACTTCCGCGCGCGGCAGCGGCGCACAATCGGGCTCCAAGCAAGGGGAGACGACCATGGCCATCACCGGGCGGTGCTACTGCGGCGAGCTGCGTTACGAAGTCGAGGGGCAGCCGATCTTCAAGGGCCAGTGCCACTGCCGCGAATGCCAGTTCATCTCCGGCGGCGGGCCGAACATCTTCATGGGCGTGCCGACGCCCTCGCTGCGCTATGTGGAGGGTGAGCCCAAGGGCTTCACCCGCGACGACCTGGACGGTCCGGCGACCCGCGAGTTCTGCGCCAACTGCGGCACCCATATCCTGACGCGGACGCCGCGCAACCCGACCGTGGTGATCCTGAAGGTCGGCACCCTGGACGATCCGTCCGCCTTCGACGGCCCGCAGATCGCCATCTGGACCGACGACATGCAGCCCTACCACACCATCCCTGAGGGCGTGGCGACCTTCCCGAAGTTCCCGGGCTAGAAGAAAACGCCGGCCGGCGCGATTTCCGCGCCGGTCGTGTCACAGCCGGCGGGGTCAGCGCGTCCTAGGGTCGAAACAGCCCACACGGAGCCTCCCCATGACCGTCCATGTCGCCACCCCCGGCGAAGCCGCCGCCAAGACCCACATCGCGCGCCTCAATCCCTACCTGGCGCACGCCAAGCTGGTGGCGCCGCTGATCGCGCTGGAGGAGCAGTTCAAGGCCTCGAGCCTGGAGCCGCTGCTGATCGAGCTGGTGAAGATGCGCGCCTCGCAGATCAATGGCTGCGCCTTCTGCCTGCACATGCACTCCAAGGACGCCCGCGCCATGGGCGAGCGCGAGGAGCGGCTGCACCTGCTGAACGCCTGGGAAGAGTCCAGCTACTACACGCCGCGCGAGCGGGCGGCCCTTGGCTGGACCGAGGCCTTGACCCTGGTGGCCCAGACCCATGCGCCAGACGCCGCCTATGCCGAGGTCGCCGCCCACTTCGAGCCCGAGGAGCTGGTCCAGCTCACCCTGCTGATCAACACCATCAACGCCTGGAACCGGCTGGCGATCGGCTTCCGCATGGCCCACCCCCGGGCCTGGTCCGCCGGCTGAAGCGGATGGGCGCCGCCGCCCTCCCCCGGCGGCGCCCGAACCTCAGGCGGCGATGGTCGCCGCCACGATGCGGCCAACCTCGGCCAGCACCGCGTCGCGGCCGCTGGCGTTGAGCTTCGAGCCGTTGAGATAGGCGGCCACGATCACCGGCTTGCGGCCCGGCGGCCAGGCGATGGCGACGTCGTTGCGTGTGCCATGGTCGCCGGCGCCGGTCTTGTCGCCGATCCGCCAGGCGCCCGGCAGGCCCGCGCGCAGGGTGGCTCCACCCGTCTGGTTGGCGACCAGCCATTCGGTGAGCTGGTGGCGCGAACCGGGCGAGAGCGCATTGCCCAGCACCAGCTTGCGCATGTTGTCGACCATGGCCTGGGGCGAGGTGGTGTCGCGCACCTCGCCGGGCGTCCCCTCCGACATCAAGGGCTCCCAGCGGTCGAGGCGGGTGACCGGGTCGCCCAGGCCGCGGGCATAGGCGGTGAAGCCGCGCGGGCCGTCGAGCTGGCGCAGGATCAGGTTGGTGGCGGCGTTGTCGCTCTGGGTGACGGCCGCCTCGCAGAGTTCCGCGAGCGTCAGGCTCTCGCCGACATGCTTCTCGACGGTCGGCGCGTGGCTGACCAGGTCGGACTTCGCGATCGGGATCTTTCGCCCTAGATTTTCGTGGCCTTGATCGACCCGGGCCAACAGGGCGCCGACCAGGACGAACTTGAAGGTGCTGCACATGGCGAACCGCTGGCGGGCCTTGTAGGCGAGCTGGGCGCCGCTCTCCAGGTCGTGGATCGCCACGCCGAGCCGGCCGCCGCTCTGGGCTTCGAGGGCGGTGAAACGGGCGGTGGGATTGCCGCAGGTGGCGATCTGGGCGCGCGCCGCGCCGCCGCCCATCCGCCCCAAGGCCAGCGCCCCACCTGCCGCGCCCTGGATGAAACCGCGTCGTCCGATCATGTGGCTGCTCCCTTGTGCCGCCCCGAACCTGAAGGGGGACGCCAATCGGCGCAAACGATGATAGCTCTGCGGAGACCCTAGGAAAATTTGGCCTTACGCATGAGCCGCACCCACCTGCCCCTCAACGCCCTGCGCGCCTTCGAGGCCTCGGCGCGGCACCTCTCCTTCACGCGCGCCGGGCTGGAGCTGTCGGTGACCCAGGCGGCGGTGAGCCATCAGGTGAAGGGGCTGGAGGCGCGGCTGGGCGCGACGCTGTTCCGCCGCCTGCCGCGCGGCCTGGCCCTGACCGACGAGGGCCAGGCCCTGCTGCCGGAGCTGCGCGACGCCTTCGGCCGGCTCAGCCAGGCGGTGGAGCGGTTCGAGGGCGGGCGCATGCGCGAGGTGCTGGCGGTGGGCGCGGTCGGCACCTTCGCCGTCGGATGGCTGCTGCCGAGGCTGGCGAGCTTCCAGGCCGCCTGCCCGTTCGTGGACCTGCGGCTCTCGACCAACAACAACCGGGTCGACCTGGCCGGCGAGGGCCTGGACTGCGCGATCCGGTTCGGCGACGGCGCCTGGCACGGCACCGAGGCCGTCCACCTGTTCGCCGCGCCGCTGACCGCCATGTGCGCGCCGGCGGTGGCCGAACGGCTGGCGCGGCCGGCGGACCTGGCCGGCGAGGTGCTGCTGCGCTCCTACCGCGCCGACGACTGGCCGAACTGGTTCGCGGCCGCCGGCGAGGCCTGCCCGACACTCAAGGGCCCGCTGTTCGACAGCTCCTTCGTCATGGCCGAGGCCGCGGCCCAGGGGGCGGGCGTCGCCCTGGTCCCGGCCTCGATGTTCGAGCGCGACCTGGCGTCGGCGCGGCTGGCCCGGCCGTTCGCGGTCGAGGCGCACACGGGGAGCTACTGGCTAAGCTGGCTGAAGTCGCGCGCGCCCACTGCCGCGCACCGCGCGTTCCAGGCCTGGCTGGTCGCCGAGACATCCTTGGACGGATGACCGCCCGGGCCTATGTTTCCCGCCATGAGTGTCGCCTTCACCAAGGAAGAGGACAGCGAGGCCCAGGCCGCGAACCTGCCCGACCGTCCGATTTCGCCGCACCCGAACCTCGTCACGGCGCAGGGCCTGGCGGCGCTGGACGCCGCCCTGGCGGAGGCGCGCGCCGCCTATGCCGCGGCCCAGGCGGCGGGCGAGATCAACGCCGACCGCACCGCCATGGCCAGGGCCACCCGCGACCTGCGCTACTATTCCGCCCGTCGCGCCAACGCCCAGCTGGTCGAGACCCCACCTGATGCGGACAAGGTGGTGTTCGGCGGGTCGGTGACCTTCGAGCGCGAGGACGGCCGCCGCTCGACCTTCCGCATCGTCGGCGAGGACGAGGCCGACCCGAACCTGGGCGCGGTCTCCTATGTCTCGCCCCTGGCCCGCGCCCTGCTGGGCAAGCAGGTGGGCGACACCGCCATGGTCGCGGGCTCGGAAGTCGAGATCCTGGCCCTGGGCTGAGGCTGGAACTGCGCCGCTTGCCGTTCGGTTGAGTCCCCGGGGCAGAACCCCGGAGACAGCCATGGACATCGACATGCACGACCACGCCGCCGTCGAACGGCGCCTGTGGGACGAGATCGAGAAGCATTCCGTCGGCATGCTGGGCGTGACCGGCGACGCGACCCACCACACCCGGCCGATGACCGCCTTCGTCGAGCCGCGCGGGCGGCAGCTCTGGTTCTTCGTCGGCGCCGAAACGGCGCTCGCCCACGACATCGTCGAGGGCCGCACCGGGATGTTCGTCTTCCAGCGCGACGACATCCAGGCCTGCATCAGCGGCGACCTGCACATCCATTACGACCGCACGCGGATCGACCGCTACTGGAACGCCGTGGTGGCGGCGTGGTGGCCGGGCGGCAAGGACGATCCGAGCCTCACCCTGATCCGCATGGATTGCGACGAGGCGCAGGTCTGGCTCTCGCGCTCGGGGCCCGCCCGCTTCGCCTGGGAAATCGCCAAGGCCAACGCCACGCGGCACGCGCCGGACCTCGGCGGGCACGCCAGCCTGAGGTTCCACTGACGCCGGATTTCATGCCGGCGCCGGACTAAGTCGACTATCCGACATTGCTGAAGGCCTCGCAGGTCACCAGCCCCCAAGCCGCAAGGCCTGGGGGCTTTTTCGTTTCGCCGAGACTGTGACCACCTTGTGTCGAGTACTCGACGGCGCGGCGCGAACACCCTCGATAACTTGCAACCGTTGCCGCACGGCGACGTTTCGATTCCCCATGCAAAGGCCCCTGTTAACGGTGCAGAATCGCCTCTTGGCCGCGCTTCCCGCGGAGGATTTCGGCCTGGTGGCGCCACACCTCGTCCAGATGGACCTGGATCGCGGTCGGCTGCTCTACGATCCGGGCGACCGGATCGACGCGGTCTACTTCCCTCATGACGGCGTCATCTCGCTGATGACCCTGATGGACAACGGCGCGGCGATCGAGAGCGCCGTGATCGGGTGCGAAGGCGCGCTCGGCCTGCCGGCCGCCGTCGCCCCGCGCCAGTCGCTGTCACGCGCCATCGTCCAGACGCCCTGCCGCTGCTCGCGGATCAGCGTGCCGCACCTACACGAGGCGTGGAAGCGGAGCGCGACGCTGCGCGAGCTCACCGACCGGCACAGCGAAGCCCTGTTCGGCAACGCCATCCAGCTGGTCGGCTGCAACGCCCTGCATTCGGTGGAGGCGCGGTTCTGCCGCTGGCTGCTGTCGTGCCACGACCGGATCTCGACCGACACCGTGGCCCTGACCCAGGAGTTCCTGGCCGACATGCTGGGGGTGCAGCGGACCACCGTCACCGCGGCCGCCCGGACCCTGCAGGACAAGCGGATCATCCGCTACCGGCGCGGCGTGGTCGACATCGTCAACCGGCCGGCGCTCGAGGCCCTGGCG
>CAMFHW010000019.1 GCA_945952175.1 uncultured Phenylobacterium sp.
CAGGCGTTGCGCGGAACCGTCTCCGTCAAGGACCTGTTCGCCTAGGCTTCCGGGACATCAGGCGGCTCGGGGCACCAGCCGCACGATCTGGAAGGCGAAGATCAGGGCTGCGGCGATCAGGATCGCGGTCAGCAGGAAGGGCGAGCCGGGGTCGATCATCGAATAGATCTGGCCCGCATAGATCGGGCCTCCGATCCGGGCGAGGGCGTTGTTCGACATGTTGACGCCCAGCATTTCGCCCTGCCGGTCGGGCGGGGTCGAACGCGAGATCAGCCCCGCCAGGTTCGGGAAACAGATCGACTGGCCGAAGCAGACGAAGGCGAAGCCCACCATAGCCACCGGCCAGGCCGGCGCCGCGAACTGGGTGATCATGCCGACGAACATGAACATCAGCCCGCCAGTCAGCACCCGGGCCTCGCCGTGCCGGCGCACCAGATAGCCGGTCACCAGGCCCTGGCAGATCGCCCCCAGCGCCCCGATGAACATGAAGGCGAGCCCGATCTCGGCCGGCCCCCAGCCGAACTTCTTCGACGTCCACAGGCCATAGGTCGACTCGATGCCCGCGAAGCCGGAGACCGTGACGAAGCTGATGATCAGGATCCGCTTGATCACCGGATGGGTGAAGGCCTCGCCATAGGCCGCGCGCCGGGTGCGCCGCGGCCCGCCCGTCGGCTCGGGGCGGGATTCCCGTACGAACAGCACCACGCCGAGCGCCGAGGCCAGGCCGAAGGCGGCCGCCGCATAGAGCGGCAGGTGGAAGCCCACCGCGCCCAACTGCGGCTGGGCCAGCATGCCGCCCAGGGCCGGGCCGGTCATGAAGCCCATGGAGAAGGCCGAGCCCATGACGCCCATCCGGCCAGCCCTCTGCTCCGGCGGGGTGATGTCGGCCATGCAGCCCTGCAGGGTGGAGATGTTGCCCGAGAAGAAGCCGCAGGCGAGCCGCGCCGCATAGGCGGCCCAGATGTTCGGTGAGAAGGCGAGCGCCACATAGGTCAGGGCCGAGATCGCGATGGTGACGATCAGCACGGGCCTGCGCCCCCAGCGGTCCGACAGCCGCCCCCAGACCTGCTCGCCCAGGAACTGGCCGGCCGAGAACATCGAGAACAGCAGGGTGATCTGCCAGGGCTGGGCGTTGAACGCGCGGCCGAAGAACGGCAGCAGCGGGACCACCACGCCGAAGCCGGCGATGTTGAGGAAGACGACCGCGAGCAGGGTGACCAGCGCCCGCGTGTCCGTGCCGGGCGCCGTCGGGCTCATGACGAGGCTCGACTGGGCTCGGCTTCGGCGGGTCCGGCGCGTCGCACGGCGGAGAGCGCCAGGAGGATCGCCGGGGCGACCACCAGGGCGCCCAGGATGAACGGCCCGTCGCGCAGCACCGGCACCAGGAGCCCGGCGCAGATCGGCCCGATCACCCGGGCGGCCGCGCCGCAGGCGTTGTTCAGGCCCAGGATCTGCCCCTGGCGGTGCGGGTCGGCGGTGCGCGAGATGATCGCGCCGACGTTGGGAAAGGCCACCGACTGGCCGGCCGCGGTTATGCACATCAGGGCCACGGTCATGGCGCCGGACGTCGACATCACCTGGCCGGCGGCGGCGAGCGCCGTGATCGCCATGCCCACCGCCAGCATCTTGCCCTCGCCGAACCGCTCCGACAGCCGCCCGGTCAGCAGGGTCTGGCAGAAGAAGGCGGTCACGCCGGTGAAGGCGAAGCAGACGGCGATGTCCTTCGGGCCCCAGCCGAAGCGCGCCTGCGACCACAGGCCGAACTGGCTCTCGATGCCGGTGAAGGCGAAGCCGACCAGGAAGGTCAGCAGCATCATCCGCCCGATCACGCCATGGCTCACCGCCTCGCCGATCGCGGCCCAGCGGCTGGGCCGGTGGCTGATGCCCTTCTCGCGCACCCGGCTCTCGCGGATGATCAGGGCGATGGCGGTCACGCACAGGGCCGCCAGGCCGGAGGCGATGAACAGCGGGATGCGGAAGCCGATCGGCCCGGCGTTCGGGTGGGCGAAGAAGCCGCCGACCGAGGGGCCGATGATCAGGCCGACATTCCAGGCCGCGCCCTGATAGGCCATCTGCCGGGCGCGCTTCTCCGGCGGGGTGACGTCGGCGATATAGCCCTGCACCACCGCGCCGTTGCCGGCCGCCAGCCCGCCGGCCAGGCGGATGAAGAAGGCCGCCCAGATGTTCGGCGCGAAGGCCAGGGCCAGGTAGCAGAGGCAGTTGCCGGTGATGGTCGAGATCAGCAGCGGCTTGCGGCCATAGCGATCCGACAGCCGT
This sequence comes from uncultured Phenylobacterium sp., assembly GCA_945952175.1. Lineage (GTDB taxonomy): Bacteria > Pseudomonadota > Alphaproteobacteria > Caulobacterales > Caulobacteraceae > Phenylobacterium. The sequence goes on from CAMFHW010000019.1 coordinate 2,278, forward strand.
CCCCAGAACGGCTCGCCGATGAACGACCCCACCGAATAGGCGCCGAAGATCAGGCCGATCTGCCAGGGCTGGGCGTTGAACGACTTCGCGTAGAAGGGCAGCAGCGGGACGATGATCCCGAAGCCGAGCATGTTGATGAAGATGACGGCGATCAGCGACGCCGCCGCGAACGGGGGCGCCGGCGCCCTCTGCGGCGGGGTGTCGGACATGTGAACGCTGTTAAGGGGAGCCGCGCCCGGCTTCAAGACCGAGTTGGGCGCTCAGGTGTTTCTCGCGCCCACCGTGTCGTCGCACCGCGCGAGGTTGCGCGCAGAACACGGACCCCCATCCGCTCATCCCGGCGAATGCCGGGACCCAGATCCTATGGCTGGGTGGTCAGCGTTCCGTCCCCCTTTTGAAGGCGGAGATCGCGGAGAAGACGCAGAGATCGCGGAGACCAGGGCCCCTCTGCGTCCTCCGCGGACCTCCGCGATCTCCGCGTTCAAAGGCCACTCGGCTCAGCACTTCAGGAGCTGGATCCCGGCATTCGCCGGGACGAGCGGGGGCAAACGAAAAACGGCCGCCCCGAGGAGCGGCCGTCTCGCAATTCGATCTGCGGCGCGTGTCTAACGCGGCGCCAGGATCATGATCATCTGGCGGCCTTCCATCTTCGGCTCGTACTCGACCTTGGCCACCGGCTCGAAGTCGGCCTTCACCTGCTGCAGCAGCTTCATGCCGAGTTCCGGGTGGGCCAGCTCGCGGCCACGGAAGCGCAGGGTGACCTTCACCTTGTCGCCTTCGTCGAAGAACCGGTGCATGGCCTTGGCCTTCACCTCGTAGTCGTGCACGTCGATATTCGGCCGCAGCTTGATCTCTTTGATCTCGACGACCTTCTGCCGCTTGCGCGCCTCGTTCTTCTTCTTCTGCTCCTGGAACTTGAACTTGCCGTAGTCCAGGATCTTGCAAACGGGCGGATCCGCGTTCGGGACGATCTCCACGAGATCGAGACCCGCCTCCTCAGCGGCTTCCAGGGCGGAGGACGTCGGCATGACGCCCTGCTTCTCGCCGTGCTGGTCGATCAGGAGGACCCGGGGAACGCGAATGTCATCATTGATGCGCGGACCGTCTTTGACGGGCGGCGCCTGCATGGGGCGGCGAATAGGCTTTTGCTCCGTGAGCTGTTTCTACGCACGACGCGCCGGCAGCGCACGGCGCTCCGACGTATCGGTTCAGTATATGACTGCGGGACCGCTCCCAATCAAGCGTCGCCCGTCCTGCAAAATGGCCGGCGCGCGTTGCTTTGCTCGGCGCTCCCTTTTTGCAACACCGGGTATGACTCAGGCCGGCTGGGGCGAGGCCGGGACGAGGAAGTCCGCGGCCCGCTCCACCGTATCGACGGAAAGCGCGTCGAGATCGTCGGCCTGCACGATGGTCACGTGGCCGCGCGGCGCCGAGAGTCCCGGATCGGAGGCCTTGGAGAACAGCACGATGGTCGGCGCGCCGGTGGCGGCCGCCAGGTGCGAGGGGCCGGTGTCGTTGCCCACCACCAGGGCGGCCTTGGCGGCCATGGTCGCGATGCTGGCGAAGTCGGTCCGCCCGGTCAGGTCGCGGGCCGTGCCCACGTGCTTCTGGATTTCCCGCGCCACCGCGCCTTCCTGCAGCCCGCCGATGATGACGATGTCGAAGCCGCGCCGGTTCAGCCGCTTGGCGAGCTCGCCATAGCGTTCGGCGGGCCAGCGCTTGTCCAGCCGGTGGGCGGAGCCGCCGGGGATCATCATCACATAGGGCTTGGGCTTCACCGCGCCCGGCACCGGGGCCGCGGCCTTCTTCAGGATCCAGCTCAGGTCCGGCGGCGGCGCCGAGCCGGGCGTCACCGGCGCGTCCGGCCAGATGCCCGCATATTTCAGTTGGTCGGCCTGCCGCTCCAGGGTGTGCATCCGGTCGCGGTTGCGGTTCTTGTGCGGCAGGGAGCAGCCGAAGGCGATGCCCGACCATTCCGGCGGCATCGGCCGCAGCAGGTGGAAGATCCGCGCCGAGGCCGACGAGGTCTGCAGGTCGTAGACGCGGTCGTAGCGGGCCGCCTTCAGCCGCCGGCGCAAGGCCAGCCAGGCCCGCACCCCGTCCGGCTTCCCGTCCACCTCGACGGCGTTGAAATAGGGGCACGACCGCGCCAGGGCCTCGTAGGGCGGGGTGGTCAAGAGCGTGATGTGCGCGCGCCTGTGCGCCTCGCGGATCTTCTTCATCGCCGCCAGCGCCAGGACGAAGTCGCCGAGCGCCGACAGCTTGATCACCAGGACGCGCTTGATCTCCCGGGCCGGCATCAGTCGGCGCCTCGGGCGGCGAGCACGCGGGCATAGGCGTCCAGGGTCGCCTCGCACATGGCGTCCACCGAATAGAGCTGGCGCGCCCGGTTGGCGGCGATCTGACCCATGGCGGACAGCCGCGCGCGGCCGGCGTCGAGCGCGCGGCCGATGGCGGCCGCCCAGGCGTCGGCGTCGCCGGCCTTGACCAGCCAGCCGGTCTCGCCGTGCACGACCGTCTCGGCCGTTCCGCCATGGTCGGAGGCCAGCACCGGGCGACCCATCACCTGGGGCTCCACGGCGGTGCGCCCGAAACTCTCCGGCTGGGTCGAGGGCAGCATGGCGACCTCGGCGGCCAGATAGGCGGCCGGCATGTCGTCGCAATGGCCGACCAGCCGCACCAGCTCCTGCAGCCCGGCCGCGGCGATCGCGGTCTCCAATTCCTCGCGATAGCCGGTGCGGCCCTGGTCGTCGCCGGCGAAGATGATCAGGAAGTCGCGGCCCTCGGCCTTCAGCTTGGCGGCGGCCTCGATGATCGTCAGGTGGCCCTTGATCCGCGTCAGCCGGCCGGCCAGCAGCAGCTTCAGCCGCGGATCGCGCTCGGCGATCCCCCAGGCCTGGCGCAGGGCCTGCACCCGGTCCGGCGTGACCCAGCTCGGATTGAAGCGGTCCAGGTCCACCCCGCGCGGGATCGAGACGATCCGGGACGGGTCGAGCCCGTGCTCGGCCAGCACGTGATCGCGCGTGTAGTCCGAATTGGCGATGACTAGGTCGCCGCGGGTCATGACCGCATTATACCAGCGCTTCAGGCTGGAGCGTGCGCGATAGACGCCGTGATAGGTGGCCACGAACGGGGTCTTGGTCGCCTGGGCCGCCCACAGGGCCGAGAAGGCCGGCGCGCGCGAGCGGGCATGGACCAGGCTCACCTTCTCCCGCCGGATCAGGTCGACCAGCCGGGCGGCGTTGCCCAGCATCACCAGCGGGTTCTTCGACTGCACCGGCATCTGGGCCAAGCGTCCGCCGTCGGATTCGAGCCGCGCCGCCATCCGCCCGCCGCGCGTGGCGACCAGCGCCTTACCCCCGCCGCGCACCACCGCGTGGGCCACATCGATGGTGGTCTGTTCCGCTCCGCCCGTCTCGAGCTCGGGGACGACCTGCAGGAGTGTGAAGTCTGGGGGAAGTTTCACGGCGCCCTGCATAGCGCACGCAGGGGTTTGGTAAACCCCGCTCTCCGCAGACGTGAGCCGTGCGACCGGCTATGGATCGCCCATGAGCGAAGAGAGCGGTTTCCTCGCGCGCCCGGACGGCGCGCGCCTCGCCTGGCGCCGCGTGGCGGGCCAGGGCCCGACGGTGGTCTGGCTGGGCGGCTTCAAGTCCGACATGGCCGGCACGAAGGCGCAGGCCCTGGCCGACTGGGCCCTCGCCCGCGGCCGCGCCTATGTGCGCTTCGACTATTTCGGCCACGGCGAATCGGACGGCGATTTCGCCAAGGGCACGATCAGCCGCTGGCGCGAGGACGCGCTCGCCGTGATCGACCAGCTCACCGCGGGACCGCTGGTCCTGGTCGGCTCGTCCATGGGCGGCTGGATCTCCTGCCTGGTGGCGGCCGTCCGCGCCGAGCGGCTCAAGGCCCTGGTGCTGATCGCGCCGGCTCCGGACTTCACCGAAAAGCTGATGGCGCCGGAAATGACCTCCGACGAACTGCTGGAACTGGCGGAGACCGGCGTCTGGATGCGGCCGTCGGACTATGGCGATCCCTATCCGATCACCCGCGACCTGCTGGAGGACGGGGCCCGCTGGTCGATCCTGCCGGGCCCGGTCAATGTCGAGGCGCCCGTGCGCATCCTGCAGGGCGGCGAGGACCCCGACGTCCCCTGGCGCCACGCCCTCGAACTCGCCCATGCGATCCGCGGCGGCGACGTGGTCTACAGCCTGATCAAGGACGGTGACCATCGCCTCTCGCGCCCGCAGGACATCGCCCGGATGCTGGCGGCGGTGGAGGACGTGGCGGGCTAGACGCCGCCGACCTGGGCCGTCCCCGACGGCGCGAAGCGGCCCGCCGGCCAGTCCTCGACGACCTCGCCCGCGGGATTGAGCACCCGGAACCCGGCCGCGGCGGACGCCGCCCCGCCCAGCAGGCGGATCGCCAGGTCGCGCACCTCGTCCGCGCCGCCGGCCTGGACGGAGTGGGGGCCCTGCCCCTGGAAGGGGCGCCCGTCCTGGGACAGAAAGACTGCGGTGTAAGCCATCTGCGACCTTTCCTGGTCTGGCGCGTCGTGATGATCCGAAATCAGGGGCCGGGCGGCGGGTCCGCGAAGGGCGGCGCGAAGGCCGGGTCGCAGACCGAACGCCAGACCGCCTCGAGGCTCGTCGAGGGCTCGATCGGGCTCCAGCTCTCGTCCGCCGGCCGGATCTCGGCGCCGACATAGAGCAGGTTGCGTTCACGGTAGCCCGTCGTCGCGCCCAGCCGCGCCGCCCTGCGGCCGCAGTCGAGCTGGGCCGTATAGCTCCACGACGCGACGGCGAGGGCGTTGGGACGCAGGGCCTCGCCGCGCACGCTCACCTCGTAGCCGCGGGCGATGGGCCGCGGATGCATGGTCGCCACCAGTTCGTCCGCCGTGACCGCCACGACCTGGGCGGGCCGCATGTCGGTCTCCCGCCGCATCCAGCCGCGCAGGGACGCCTCCTCGATCGAGGCCGGATAGGTCGGCGGCGGGAAGGCGTGCTCGCCGGATCGGTCCGCCACCGGCGCGCCGGCCCCGAGCAGGACCGAGGCCGCGGCTATAAGGCCGACATAGTCACGAGATCGCTCCGGCTGGCCTATGAGGGCCCCGTGGAAACGGGGCTCGGAGACACCCATGCTTGACGCCTTGGTCCTCTCGCTTCGGACCATGACCCGCTGGGTCGCGAACCTGACCTTCTTCGCGATCGGCCTCGGCTTGCTGGCCTGGCTGCTGCTGGCGGATGGCTGAGCCCGCGCGATCGGCGGCGTCCTATTCTTCATTGTCATCGTCGTCGTCATCGGCGTTGAGCCGGTAGCCGATCCCCGCTTCGGTCAGGAGCAGAGCGGGATTGGCGGGATCGGCTTCAATCTTGCTGCGCAGCTGCCCCATCAGGACACGGACGTGCTGGGGCTCGGTGGCGGTCGCGTTTCCCCAGACCGCCGTGATGATCTGGGCGTGCGACAGCACCATCCCCGCGTGGCGCGCCAGCGCGCCGAGCAGATCGTATTCGCGGGGGGTGAGCCGGACCTCCATGTCCTCGACCCACACCCGTCGCAGCGCCAGGTTCACCCTCAGGGGACCCGCCTGAAGCGTCGGTGCGCGGGCCCGCCGCCGCGCGCGATTGCGCAGAGCCGCCCGGATGCGCGCGAGCAGTTCGTCGGTGCCCACCGGCTTGTTGACGAAGTCGTCGGCGCCGAGATCCAGGGCGGCGACCTTTTCCGGCTCCTGGTCGCGCGCGGACAGCACGATGATCGGCATGTCCGACCACTCCCGCACGCGTTCGATGATGTCCTTGCCGTCCAGGTCGGGGAGGCCCAGGTCCAGGATCATCAGGTCGATCGCGGTCCGGCCCAGGGTCGTGAAGGCGTCCTGCCCGGTGGTCGCGGTCTGCACCGCGTATCCGGCCGCGCGCAGGGTCGGGTTGAGCCAGCGGGCGATCTGCGGCTCGTCATCGACCACCAGGATGGCGCATGGGTCGGTCATGGCGCCGCCAGCAGTTTGAAGTCCATGCAGAGGCCGCCCTCCGGACGCCGGCGCGCCCGCAGCGATCCGCCCATGCCTTCCAGCAGCGCCCGGCTGATGGCGAGGCCCAGGCCCGTGCCGCCGACGCGCTCGCGTGCGTCGGCGCGGAAGAACTTCTCGAAGATGCGCTCGAGATCGCCCTGCGCCACGCCGGGACCGTCGTCGCAGACCGTCACCGTCACGCATGGCCCGCTGGATTGGATGCCGACCGTGATCTTCGCGTCCGGGCCTGCATAGAGCAGGCTGTTCTCGATCACGTTGCCGAGGGCCTGTTCGAAGAGCGCCGGATCGCCCAGCGCCTCCGGCACGTTCGAGGCGAGCCAGGTTTCGATCTGGGTCGCGGCGCGGGCCTCGAACCGCTTCAGGGTCGCGCGCACGACCTGAGGCGCGCCGAACGCGACCCGGGCCAAGGGCATCGCGCCGCCGTCCAGCCGGCTCATCTGCAGCAGGTTGGAGACGAAGGCGTTGAGCCGCGCCGCCTCGCCTTCGATATTGGCGGCCAGGTCGCGGCGGGTCGCCACATCGAACTCCGCGGCGAACCTCCGCAGGCTGCTCGCCGACCCCATGATCGCCGCCAGCGGCGTGCGCAGGTCATGCGAGACGGAGGAGAGCAGGGCGTTGCGCAAAGCCTCGGTGCGGGCCCGGGCTTCGGCGTCGGTCTTCGCCGAGCCCAGGCGGATCCGCGCGATCGCGCCGGCGGCCGTATCCGTCAGGATTTCCAGACCGGCCACCTCGGCCTCGGACAGGTCCTGGCCGGCCCGGACCATCCAGCCCACGACTCCGAAGCACTGGTCGCCGGCCACCAGCGGGCGCAGCCGCCACGCGTCGAGAGCCAGGGTGGAGGTATCCGGCGCCGGATGTCCGACCCGATCGGCGACCAGGCGCAGGGCCGCCGCGTCCAGCCACTCCGGGGCCTGATGGTCCCGTGCGTCGTGCGCCCAGATCACCGCCTCGGCGCCGGCCAGGGCTTCGATCCCCTTGGCCAGGCGCTCGAGGATGAGCGGCTCCTCGGCCGTCGCGGACAGGGCGCGGGTCGCGTCCAGCAGCAGGGCCGATGTGCGGCTGCGGTCGCGCGCCGCGCGTCGTTCGTCGCGCACCCGCCCGGCGAGCAGGCAGGTGAAGATCGACGCCGCGAGGAACAGAGCCAGCGAATTGAACTCGTCGACCGAGCCCAGGGAGAATTTGTAGGGCGGGTCCACGAGGTAGAGGTGGGCGAGCAGCGCCGCGACCCCGGCCAGGTAGCCCGGCCCCCGCCCGAGATAGAAGGCGGTCAGCAGTACGCTCGACAGGAATATGCTGGTGAGCCGGCTGGTGCCGGTCAGGCGCGAGAACAGGTCCGCCGCCAGGCTCGCCACCAGGACGATCGCCAGCGCCCCGGCATAGCGCCAGACCTGACGGAGAAAGCGCGTCATCGGGTTCCTTGGCTGACCACGTCTGCGCGTCATAGCCCAGGCGCTGGCATGCCCGATTTATGGGATTCATATGCGAGGGCCTGTCCCGCCGGCGCGCCACGTCCCGTGTACGCCGGCAGGTCGGGGCCCGGCCTTTGGGGGCGGTCGCCTAACCGCCGGCGCCCAGGATCGCCGCCAGGCCCTCGCGATAGGTCGGATAGGCCGGCCGCCAGCCCAGCTCGGCCTTGGCCCGCGCGTTCGAGACCCGCTTGCTCTCCGCGTAGAACCGCCGCGCCTGTGGGCTCAGCGACTCCAGGTCCAGCGGCTGTTCCGGCGGCGGGGCGCGGCCCAGCAGGCGCGCGGCCTCGGCCACCACCTCGCTGTTCGCGGCCGGCTCGTCGTCGCACAGATTGTAGATGCCGCCCGCCCGCGGCTGGGCGATGGAGGCCGCCAGGCCCGCGGCCAGGTCGTCCACGTGGATACGGCTGAACACCTGGCCCTCGGCCTTCAGCCGCCGCGCCGCGCCCTCGCGCACGCGGTCCAGCGCCGAACGGCCCGGGCCGTAGATGCCGGGCAGGCGGTGGATGGTGACGGTCAGGCCCATGCCGCGGCCCACCTCCAGCCAGTCGCGCTCGGCCGCCATCCGCCGCGCCCCCTCGACCGATTGGGCGGCCAGCCGGCTGTCCTCGTTCACCCAGCCCCCCTGCCGGTCGCCATAGACCCCGGTCGTGGACAGGTAGCCGATCCAGTCGGGGAAGGCGTTCGCCTGGGCCAGGGCGGGCACGAGGACCGGCAGGGCCGGGCAGCCGCCGGGCCCCGGCGGGGCGGTGAGCAGGATGGCCCGGGCCTGCGCCAGCTCGCGCGCCAGCCCCTCGCGGTCGTCGACCGAGACCCCCGTCACGCCCTCCGCCGCCAGTGTCGCCGCGCCCTCGGCGTCGCGATAGGTCGCCGCCGCCGTCCAGCCCTCCAGCCGGCGCATCAGGGCGCGGGCGGAATAGCCGAAGCCGAAGGCGAAGAGGCGCATGCTGGGTTCTCTCTCAACCGCTTGTCCCGCCGTTCGCCGGGACGAGCGGTGTTGGGCGACTAGAGCAGCGCCGTGATCGCCGCCCGCGCCGCGTCCGCAAGGTCCGGCCGGGCCAGCGCGAAGGCCACATTGGCGCGCAGGAGGCCGATCTTGTCGCCGCAGTCATAGGTGGTCCCCTCGTATTCGAGGGCATGGAAGTCCTGCGCCTTCATCAGCTCGACCATCGAGTCGGTGAGCTGGATTTCGCCGCCGGCGCCCTTCCCCTGGTTTTCCAGCAGGGGGAAGATGTCCGGCTGCAGGATGTAGCGGCCGGAGATGAACAGGTTCGAGGGCTCGGTCCCCAGCGGCGGCTTCTCGACCATGCCGACCATCCTGTTCAACCGACCGTCCTGGCCGTCGAGGGCGACGATGCCGTACTTGTGCGTCTCCCCCTCGGGCGCGGGCTCCACGGCGATGATGTTGCCGCCGACCTTCTCGTAGGCCGCCACGCACTGGGCCAGGGCCGGGGTCTTCGCCATCATCAGCATGTCGGGCAGGATCACCGCGAAGGGCTCGTCGCCGATGATGTCGCGGGCGCACCAGACCGCGTGCCCCAGGCCCAGCGGCGCCATCTGGCGCACGAAGCTCATCTGGCCCGGCTTGCCGAGATCGCGGCGCACATCCTCCAGGATCGCCGTGCGGCCCTTGGCCTCCAGCGCGCCTTCGATCTCCGGGTTGGCGTCGAAATAGTCCTCGATCGCCCCCTGGCCGCGGCTGGTGATGAACACGAAGTGCTCGATGCCGGCGGCGCGCGCCTCCTCGACCACATAGGACAGGATCGGGCGGTCGACGACGTTCAACAGGTTCTTCGGCGTCGTCTTGGCGCCCGGCAGCACCCGGGTCCCCAGGCCGGCCACCGGCAGGACCGCCTTGCGCACACGCTTGGTCATCCACTCCCTCCGTTCCCCCGCCCAGGGACTAGCCGCTCGCGCGGGCGAAATCCACCCGCTGCGGCGCGGGCGCCGAAATCCCGCCATCGAGGTCCGGTTCTGCAGGCGTCCCTGGCGCCGTCGGGCGTTGAGGCTTAGGAACGCGTCATGAGACTGACCCCCGCGACCCTCGCCCTGCTCGGCGTCCTGGCCCTGGCCGGCTGTCATCGCGCCGCTGTGGCCGATGATCCGGCCGCCGACCCCGCCATCCAGCACGCGGTCGATCAGGCCGCCGACCTCGAGGACGGCAAGGCCAAGGTGAAGGGCGTTTCGCCGGACGATCCCGTGGCCAACGGAACGACCGGCGACGTGTCGACCTCGACCAGCCTGCCGCCCGACCCGTCGGAGGACAAGCCGCGTCCGCCGCGCCGGGCGACCATCGACACCTCGGTGTCGGACATCTCGACGCCGAGCACCGACCAGCCGCAATAGGCCGCCGCTACTCCACCGTCACCGACTTGGCGAGGTTGCGCGGCTGGTCCACGTCCGCGCCCTTCTGCACCGCCACGTGATAGGCGAGCAGCTGGATCGGCGCCGACATCACCAGGGCCGAGACCAGCGGGTCCGACGACGGCGCCGTCACCACCACCTTGGCGCCGGCCGGCGCGTGCTTGGCGCCTTCGGTGTCGGTGATGAACACCACCTGGCCGCCCCGGGCCATGACCTCGCTCATGTTGGACGCCGACTTCTCGAAATAGCTGTCGAAGGGCGCCAGGATCACGATCGGGGTCTGGTCGTCGACCAGGGCGATCGGGCCGTGCTTCAGCTCGCCGGCGGCATAGCCCTCGGCGTGGATGTAGCTGATCTCCTTGAGCTTCAGCGCGCCTTCCAGGGCGAGCGCCGACATCGGGCCGCGGCCGAGATAGAGCACGTCGCGGGCCTTGGCGACCTCGGCGGCGATGTCGCGGATGGCGTCCTCCAGGCCGATGGCCTCGGCGATCAGGCGCGGCGCGCCCATCAGCACGTTGACCAGCCGGGTCTCTTCCGCCGCATCGATGCGGCCGCGCGCCTTGGCCGCGGCGATGGCCACCGCCACCATCACGCTGACCTGGGCGGTGAAGGCCTTGGTGGAGGCCACGCCGATCTCCGGACCGCAATGGATCGGCCAGACCACGTCGACGGTCCGCGCCATGGTCGACTGGGTGGCGTTGACCACCGCGGCGCTCTGCATCCCGCGCTCCTGGCAGTAGCGCAGGGCCGCGAGCGTGTCGGCCGTCTCGCCCGACTGCGACATGGCGATGACCAGCGACCTCGGCCGCAGGGCCGGAGAGCGGTAGCGGAACTCCGAGGCGATCTCGACGTCCACCGGCAGGTCGGCGAGCTGCTCGATCAGGTACTTGCCGACCACGCCGGCGATGTAGGAGGTGCCGCAGGCCACGATCTGGACGCGCTCCAGGGCGGCGAAATCGATCTCGCCCGGCACCGCGATCGTCGAGGCGATGGTGTCCACATAGGCCGCGATGGTGCGCTGGCACCCCTCGGGCTGGTCGTGGATCTCCTTCTCCATGAAGTGGCGGTAGTTGCCCTTCTCCATGAGCACGGCCGAGGCCGGCACGATCTTGATCGGCCGGTCGGCGACCTGGCCGGCCTGGTCGAACACCTGCGCGCCCTTGTGGTCGAGGATCGCGTAGTCGCCGTCCTCGAGATAGGCGATGCGGTTGGTGAACGGTCCCAGCGCCAGGCCGTCGGAGCCGACGTACATCTCGCCGTCGCCATAGCCGAGCGCCAGGGGCGGTCCGTTGCGCGCGGCCAGGATCACCTCGTCCTCGCCGCCGATCAGGATGCACAGGGCGAAAGCGCCGCGCAGGCGGGCCAGGGTGGCGCGGAACGCCTCCAGCGGCGACAGCCCCGTCGCGAGCTCGGCGTCCAGCAGGTGGGCCACCACCTCGGTGTCGGTGTCGCTCTGGAAGGTGCGGCCGGCGGCGATCAGCTCGGCCTTCAGCTCGGCGAAGTTCTCGATGATCCCGTTGTGCACCACGGCCACGCGGCCGACGATGTGCGGGTGGGCGTTGCGCTCGGTCGGCGCGCCATGGGTCGCCCAGCGGGTGTGGCCGATGCCGGTGGTGGCGACCAGGGGCTCGCGCTCCAGCACGGCTTCCAGTTCGCGCAGCTTGCCCGGCGCGCGCCTGCGCTGCAGCTTGCCGTCGACCTCGGCGGCGATGCCGGCCGAGTCATAGCCGCGGTATTCGAGGCGCTTGAGGCTGTCGATCAGCCGGTCCTGGACCGGCGCCACGCCCACGATCCCGATGATGCCGCACATTCGTCACAGTCCTTTCGTGGAAGCCCCGCAAGGGACTAAACTCCGCCAGCCGCGCGCCCTTTAGCATTCGCAAACGCGGCGTCGACTAAATCTGGGTTTCGGATCGTTTCCACGACCCCAACGGGACGACTTCAAGAGATCGCCATGAGCAAGCGCGCCTATTTCGGGACCGACGGCATTCGCGGCCAGGCCAACACCCATCCGATGACCGCCGAGGTGGCGCTGCGGGTGGGGCTGGCGGCCGGCAAGCTGTTCATGTCCCAGGACGACCGGCGGCACATGGTGGTGATCGGCAAGGACACCCGGCTCTCCGGCTACATGGTCGAGCCGGCCCTGGTGGCCGGCTTCGCCAGCGTCGGCATGGACGTGCGCCTGCTGGGCCCCATGCCCACCCCCGGCGTCGCCATGATGACCCGCTCCCTGCGCGCTGATCTCGGCGTGATGATCTCGGCCTCCCACAATCCCTACACCGACAACGGCATCAAGCTGTTCGGCCCGGATGGCTACAAGCTTTCCGACGAACGCGAGATCGAAATCGAAAGCCTGATGGACCAGGGCCTGCACGAGGGCCTGTCCGCTCCGACCGAGCTCGGCCGCGTCGCCCGCGTCGACGACAGCCAGGCCCGCTATGTCGAGATCGCCAAGGCCTCCTTCCCGCGCCGCCTCAGCCTCGCCGGGCTGCGCGTGGTGATCGATTGCGCCCACGGCGCCGCCTACAAGGTCGCCCCCGTCGCCCTCTACGAGCTGGGCGCCGAGGTGATCCCGATCGGCGTCGCCCCCAACGGCATGAACATCAACGAGGAGTGCGGCTCCACCCACCCCGAGGCCATGGTCCGCGCCGTGCGCGAATACCGCGCCGACATCGGCATCGCGCTGGACGGCGACGCCGACCGGGTGGCGATCTGCGACGAGAAGGGCCTCGTGGTCGACGGCGACCAGATCATGGCCCTGATCGCCGGCCACTGGGCCAAGCGCGACCGCCTGACCGGCGGCGGCGTGGTCGCCACCGTCATGTCCAACCTGGGCCTGGAGCGCTTCCTGGCCGCCCGCAGCCTGAAGCTGGAACGCACCGCCGTCGGCGACCGCTCGGTCATGGTCCGCATGCGCGAGGGGGGCTTCAACCTCGGCGGCGAGCAGTCGGGTCACATCATCCTGTCCGACTATTCCTCGACCGGCGACGGGCTGCTGGCCGCCCTGCAGGTCCTGGCCGTGCTCAAGGAAAGCGACAAGCCGATGAGCGCGCTCGCCCGCCAGTTCGAGCCGGTGCCCCAGAAGCTGGAGAACGTCCGCTTCGCCTCCGGCAAGCCGCTGGACGCCGAGCCGGTCAAGGCGGTCATCGCCGACGCCGAGCAGAAGCTGAACGGCTCCGGCCGCATCGTGGTCCGCGCCTCCGGCACCGAGCCCCTGATCCGCATCATGGCCGAGGGCGACGACGAGAAGCTGGTCAGCCAGGTGGTCAAGGAGATCGCCGGCGCGGTGAAGAAGGCCGCGGCCTAGGCAAAAACACCGCTCATCCCGGCGAATGCCGGGACCCAGACCAAGTGGCTGGCCGATCGGTGATCTCTCACCCCTTTGAACGCTGAGATCGCAGAGAAGGACATAGGGATCGTGGAGGGCAAGGCTCCTCTGCGATCTCTGCGAAATCTCCGCGACCTCTGCGTTCCAAAGGCCACCCATCTCAGAGCTTCAGCATCTGGATCCCGGCGTTCGCCGGGACGAGCGGGGTTACGCTATCCCTCGTACACTGTCCGCCCGCCGGTCACCGTGCGCAGGATCTTGATGTCCTTGATCCTGTCGGGATCGACCGTGTGCGGGTCGGCGGCCAGCACCACATAGTCGGCGAGCTTGCCGGTCGCGATCGAGCCTTTCAGCCCCTCCTCGTGGGTCGCATAGGCGCCGTTCAGGGTGTTCACCCGCATCGCCTCGTCCAGGGTGATCTTCTGGCTGGCGCCCCAGACCTTCCCGTCCCAGCCCTTGCGCGTGACCATGGCCTGCAGCGCCATCAGCGGCGAGAACGGTCCCGGGCTGAAGTCCGATCCCGCCGCCGCTGGCACCCCGGCGTCCAGGAAGCTGCGGAACGCCATGGCGTGCTCCAGCGCCGCCTCGCCGTAGAACGGGAACTTGTCGGGGTTGTAGTAGGGATAGGTCGAGAACACCGCCGGCACGACGCCGGCCGCCTTGATCCGCGCCACCAGGACGTCGTTCACCAGGGTGCAGTGGGTGATCTTCGGGCGCGCGCCCGGCCGCGGATAGAGCTTCTGGGCCCGCTCGATGGCGGTCAGGGTATGGTCGATCGCGACGTCGCCGTTGGCGTGGCAGTTGACGTCGATCCCCGCCCGCCAGACCCGCTCGATCCAGGCGTTCAGCACGTCCTGGGTCTCGGTCAGATTGCCGTAATAGGGCGGCGAGACCCCCGAATAGGGCGTGCTCTTGGCCAGGGTCCGCTCGGAGAACGAGCCGTCGACGATGTGCTCGAAGGTCGCGCCGAACCGGATCCACTCGTCGCCGAACCCGGTCTGGACGCCGGTGCGGATCATCGCCTCCAAGACGTCGCCGGTCGCCTCGTAATTGACCCGGTGCAGCAGCTTGCCCTGCGCCCGGATGTCCTGCAGCGCCGCCAGGTCCCCGCCTTCGTGGCACACGCTGGTCAGGCCGTAGCGCACCAGCATCTTGGACATGTAGGCCGCGCCCTCCCGCGCCCGACGCACGCGCTCTTCCGGGGTGAACTGCGGCTCTCGGCCCACCCGACCGTCGCGCACGATGACGCGACTGGGATCGTCCTTCACGAAGGCGGCGTTGGCGCGATCGGTCACCCGGCCCGTCAGTTCGCCATCCGGCCCACGGTCGAAGGTGCCGCCCGGCGGATTGGGCGTGTCCTTGGTGACGCCGGCCAGGGCGAAAGCGCGGCTGTTGTAGAAGGCGGTGTGCCCGCCCCGATGCTGCACCCGCACCGGATGGTCCATCGAGACCTTGTCCAGGTCGTGGATATTGACCGGCCGGCCGTCCTTCGACTTCAGGTCGTCATAGAAATAGCCGTCCACCCAGGTGTCCGGCGGCAGGGTCGCGGCCCTGGCCTTCAGCTTGTCGATGATGCTGGCGATCGAGACGAACTCGACGTCGAACGGATTGCCGACCAGCACCTCGTAGAGCAGGACCTCGCCTTCCGGGTGGTTGTGGGCGTCGATGAAGCCCGGAACCACCGTCGCGCCCCCGGCGTCGAACACCTGGGTCCGCGGGCCGGCCAGGGCCTTGATCTCCGCCGTGGTCCCCACCGCCACGAAGCGTCCGCCCTGCACCGCGAAGGCCTGGGCGCGGGGCGCGCCGGGCTCCACCGTCAGGACATTGGCGTTCACCACCACGGTCTCGGGC
>CAMFHW010000020.1 GCA_945952175.1 uncultured Phenylobacterium sp.
CCGCCGGGCACGGCCAGCGGCTACCACCCGATCACCTACGGCTACCTGGCCGGCGCCTATACGATGAACAAGCAGTCCGCCGCCCTGATCGGCGACCCCCGCTCCATGCGCCTGATCGCGGCGGCCTACGCCTGAAAATTTCCCGCTCACCCCGGCGAATGCCGGGGCCCAGATCATATGGCGAAGCGTCGGTGTTCTAGGATCTGGATCCCGGCATTCGCCGGGACGAGCGGAAGAGGGTCAGCTCGCCGCCTTGGCCTCGAAGGCCCTGCGGAACTCGTCGAGCTCGCCGCCCTCCACGTCCGACACCGCCCAGTAGTCGAGGCCGCCGCGCGACCAGCGCACCACCGAATAGCCGCCGGCCGGATGGCTGCGGGACCAGGGCGGGGTCCAGCCCGCGTCACGGTGCGGCATGACGAACAGGTTGATGGCGTGGGCGCGCCGCCGATAGACGATCGCCGCCACGGTGCGGCCGTCGGCATAGTCGAGCCGGCCGCCGGCGAGCGGGAACCCCTGGTCAGCCAGTTCGGGAACCGGCGGGGCGAAGTCGATCTTGCCGTTGAACCAGGGCCGGACCACGTGGCGGTCGGAGGTCGCCACATCGATCAGGTGGCCGACCTGCATCGAGCGCACATGGTTGGCGACCAACTGGGTCTCCAGGGTCGAGGTCGCGGCGTTCAGCTCGACCACCATCAGGCTCGCGGCGACCGCGGCCATGGCGCCGGCCGTCGTCCAGGCCGCGGCGACGCCGGCCCACCAGGGCCGCTTGCGCACGGGCGCGGGTCGCCGGCCCTCGGCCTCGATCATCGCCTCGATGCGCTGACGCAGGTGGGCCGGGGCGGGGGTGGCGAGTTCGGCCTCCGCCATGCGGTCGCGGACGGCCAGCAGGGTACGGTGATGGGCGGCGCAGCCGGCGCAGGTCTTCAGATGGGCTTCCAAGGCGACGGCGTTGGCGGCGTCGAGCTCGCCGTCCACCAGCGCCTGCAGCAGGTCCTCGCGGTCGGGGCAGGGGCTGGTCATCGGTGGTCCTCCCCTGCCAGGGCGACGGCCAGCAGCCGGCGCGCCCGCGCCAGGCGCGACATCACCGTGCCGATCGGGGTGGCGGTGACATCGGCGATCTGGCGATAACTCATCTCCTCCACCTCGCGCAGCACGATCGCCTCGCGGAACGGGTCGGGCAGGGCCTCGACGGCGGCGCGCACCGCCGCCCCGTCGCCCTCGCGCACCAGCGCCGCCTCCGGCGTCTCGGCCGGATCGGCGACCTGCTCGACGACCTCGGCGGCCGCTAGGTCGGGAAAGGCGCGGCCGCGACGCGCCTGGGAGATGAAGCTGGTGCGCAGGATCGAGAACAGCCAGGCCTTGGGATCGCCGCCGCGATAGCCGCGAAAACTGCGATAGGCCTTCAGATAGGCCTCCTGCACCAGGTCCTCCGCCGCCGTCGGGTCGCGGGTCAGCAGCCGCGCGAAGCCGTAGGCCGCGTCGAGGTGCGGCAGCAGGACCTCACGGAATCGGCGCGCCTCGCCGGGATCCAACGGCGGCTCGGCGGCGACGCCCTCTGGCCGACGCGCCGCGCTCGCACGCTCCCGCCCGCGGTCCGGGGATTTGGACGCGACAGCCAGGAACGGGCGAAGGACCAGTGCGGACATGCTTCAGGGCGCCTTGACCACGATCTTGCCGGTCATGTGCGGGTGGATCGAGCAGAAATAGCCGTAGGTCCCCGGCTTGGCGAAGGTGAAGGCGAACTTGTCGCCGGTGTCCAGGACCTTGGATTTGAACATCGTCTTGTCGTCGGCGACGACCGTGTGGGGGATGTCGTCCTCATTGACCCAGGTGACGGTGGTCCCGGCGGGGACCGTCACCACCGGGGCGGCGAAGGTGAAGTTGGCGATCTTGACGGTGACCGGAGCCGGAGCGGCGAAGGCGGGCGCGGCGAGGGTCGCCGCCAGGGCGAGGGCGGGGAGGAGGTGACGCAAGGAACGGTCCTTTGAGATCAGGCGAGGGGGGTGTCGATGACGGCGAGGGGCTGGCCGTTGCGCACGAGGTTCACCGTGCGGATGCCGAGCACGTCGCGCAGCTGGCCGGCGGGGACCTTCATCGGCCCGGGCGCGGGGCCCTGGCCGGGCGCCGGCTGCGGGAAGGCGGTGGACCGGGCGGTGTGGAAGGCGACATTGCCCTCGACCTTCTGGATCACCTGGTGGATGTGGCCGTTCAGGACGGTGACCGAGCCGAACCGGCGCAGCAGCGACATGGCCTGGGCGCTGTCGTCCGTGCCCCAGCCCCATTCGGGATAGAGCGCCCACATCGGGATGTGGGTGAAGACGACGATCGGCGTCGAGGACGAGCGGTCCTCCAGGTCCTGCTGCAGCCAGGCGAGTTGCGCCTCGCCCAGATGGCCCATGCCGCCGGCCTTCAGGTCCTTCACATTGACCAGGCCCACGAAGTGGACGCCGGAATGGTCGAAGCTGAACCAGCCGTCGCCGGCCGTGCCCTTCCCGTAGCGCTTGAGGAAGGCCACGCCGCCGCCCTCGTCCAGCATGTCGTGCTCGCCGGGCACATGGAACGCCGTCAGGCCGGCTTCCGACAGGATCTGATCGGCGTCGTCGAACTCGGCGTCGCGCGACAGGTGGCTGACGTCGCCGGTGTGGAGGATGAAGGCCGGCTTGACCGGCATGGCCTTGATCTTGGCCACGGCCTCGCGGAACGTCACCCGGGCGTCCGGGTTCGGGTCCTTGTTGAAGCCGATGTGACTGTCACTGACCTGCAGGAAGCTGAAGCCCTTGCCGGGCTTCGGCGCGGCAAGCGCGGTGTCGAGGGACACCGAGCTGGCGAGGCCGCCGCTCACCGTCCACAGCACGCCCGCGCCGGCCCAGCCCATGCATTCCAGCATGCGCCGCCGCGATGGGGGATCTTTGTCGTCCATGGGGTCTCTCCGGTTGATGCCGGATAGACGCCGGTGACCCGCCGCTTATTCCCGGGGCGACGAAAAAATCGTCAGGCGACGGCCAGGGCGACCCGCCGCGCCCGCCGCCAGGCCCCAAAGGCGAAGAGGGCCGCGCCCGCCCAGATGAAGGCGAACGAGACGCCGCGCAGGGGCGTGAAGGCCTCGCCCTCGGCCAGGCCGATGAAGAAGCTGATGGTGGGCGCGATGAACTGCAGGAAGCCCATGGCCGATAGCGGGATGCGCCGCGCGGCCCAGGAGAACAGCACCAGGGGCACTGCGGTGATCGGGCCGGACGCGATCAGCCAGAGCGTCACCGGCAGGCCGGTGGCGAAGTGCCCCTCGCCCCGCGAGGCCAGCCAGATCGCGAAGCCGAGGCTCGGAACCGCCAGCAACAGGCACTCGATGAACAGGCCGGTCTGGGCGTCGGCCGCCACCTGTTTGCGCACGATCCCATAGGCGCCGAAGCTCACCGCCAGCACCAGGGAGATCCAGGGCAGCTGACCGAGCGCCAGGGCCTGGGCGATCACGCCGACCATGGCGAGCGCGATCGCGGCGACGCCGATGCGGTCCATCCGCTCACGGAACATCGCCACTCCGGCGGCCATGTTGATCAGGGGCGTGATGTAGTAGCCGAGGCTCGACTCCAGAACATGGCCGGAGTTCACCGCCCAGATGAAGACGATCCAGTTGGTGGCGATCAGCGCGGTCGACAGGCCGAGGCCCGCGAGCAGGCGCGGATTGCGGAACACGTCCAGCACCTGGCGGCCCTGCTTGGCGAGCAGGACGAAGACGAGGGCGGTCGGGGCGCCCCAGAGCGTGCGGTGCGCGAGGATCTCCCAAGATCCCACCCCCAGATGGCCGATCGCCTGGAAGGCCAGCGGCACGAAGCCCCAGATCAGGTAGCAGAGCAGTCCGGCGGCCAGGGGCGTGTTGTCGGTGTCCTTGGCCACGGAGGGTCCTTCAGCTCGGGAATCGGGGTGCGCCCTCCTCCAGCTCCAGCGCCAGTGCGTTGGTGAGGATGCACACCTGCCGGTACTTACCTATGAGCAGCAGCAGTTCCAACAAGGCCATCTCGTCGAATGTCTCGCGGAGTTCGGACCAGAAATCCTCCGAGAGGTCGCAACTGTCCTGAAGGGCGTCGCAGAGGCGCACCACCAGGGCGTCCCGGCCGGTCCATCCGGCGAGGTCGAACGGCGCGAGGGTCGCGGCGATCTCGTCCGGCGTAAACCCCACCGTGGCGGCGAGCAGCTGCACATGCACGCCCCATTCGTACTCCGTGCGATTGCGCGCGCAGACGGTCAGGATCGCCAGCTCCCGCTCGCGCAGGCTGAGATGGCCACGGTCCAGGAAGCCGCCGTCCATGAAGCGCGCGAACAGCCGGTCGTCCCGCGCCAGCACGCGGAACAGGCGGATCTGCGGCAGGGCGTCGAACCGCTTCTGCGCGGTAGCGGACCAGGGCGCCTTGGCCGGGGCGATGCGGGCTTCCATGCCGATCTCCATGTTTGCTACGATGTTTGTAGCAAGCGAGAGTCCCTGACGCTATGAAAAATGTAGCACCCACGCCGGGGCGGAAGGTCCGGGGGTCGTCGACCGGCCGGCCGATCATGGCGGCGCTCGATCTGTTCGGCCGGCGCGGCATGCTGCGGATCCTGTGGGAGCTGAGGGGCGACGCGCCCCTGACCTTCCGCGCCCTGTCCGCCGCCGCCGAGCTGCCGCCCGGCACGCTGAACACGCGGTTGAAAGAGATGCGCGAGACCGGCCTGTTGGATAGCGGGGACGGCTACAGGCTGACCCCGCTGGGCCGTGAGCTGATGGGCGCGCTCGGGCCGCTGATCACATGGTCCGAGACCTGGGCGCAGGCCGTCGCGCCCAAATCAACCTTGGATGAGAATTGACAGAACCACTCGCATAGCGAAGTTGTCGGCGTCCCGATGCGGAGGCGCCGATGAGCCCGCCCGACGATGGTCAGACACCTGCGCCGCCGGCCGCACCGCCGCCGAAGCCTACGCCGAGACAGCTCGCCCTGAAGGTCGCCGGCACGGTGGCGCTGACGCTGGCGATCATGCTTCCGGCCTTCTACGTCTATGGCGTCACCCAGTTCGTGTTCCAGGCCTTGGCCGCCTTCGACAGCCCGACGGCGGTCTCCGCGACCTTCCTCGTCAAGGTGGCCAGCGACTTCGGCGACGCGACCCAGCAGGTGAAGGCGAGTTCGGACGGGGTCTCCGCCCTGACGGCGCGGGCCGAGAAGGCGTCGGACGATCTCGGCCAGGCGCAGCGGGCGCTCTACCAGCAGAAAAGCGACTTCAAGCAGTTCGCCCTGCCGATCCTGATCGCGACCAAGGGGGTCTCCCCGGCCGACATCAAGACCGGGCTCGACTATGGCGACGTCGAGTCCAACTACCTGCTGCTGGTCCGCAACTGCTCGGGCGGCCAGACGGTGTGCCAGGACGCCAGGGGCCGGGTCTACCAGGCCCAATGGGACGGCGTGCGCGCCGCCCAGCAGCTGGTCACCTCGAAGCAGGTCGAGTTCGACGACCTGCAGCGCAAGCTGTCCGCCGCCACCGCAGGCTTGCATGCGCGCCAGGGCGAGCTCGAGGCGCAAGAGGCGAACAAGAACGACAGCCGCCGCGCGATCCTGGAGCTATGGAAGCGCTACGGCCATGTCTGCGACGCCGCCCCTCGGATGATCTGCGTCGACGCCAATACGCCGCTGTCGTCGCTGATGATCCTGTTGGCCATGCTGATGGGCGCGCTCGGCTCGCTGACCCTGAGCTGGGTCGGCCTGGTGGAGACCGGCAGCGTCAGCGATCCCGTGACCCTGTTCCTGAACCCGGTGATCGGCGCCGTGGTCGGGCTGCTCGGCTATTTCGTTCTGCTGTTCGGCGCGGCCTTCTTCGCCGCCGGCGGGATCGCCGCCGGGGCCTCGGCCACCGACCCGAAGACGGTGGTGGCGCTGTCCCTGCTGCTGGGCCTGGGCGGCGGCAGCACGCTGGACGCGTTCAAGACCCTGGGCGGTTATATCCGCGACAAGCTGGCTAGCCTGAAATAGCCGGCCTCAGGCGAGCGCCGCCTGCTTGATCAAGCCGCGTTCGTGCAGGAGCTGGGCGATTTGGACGGCGTTGAGCGCCGCGCCCTTGCGCAGGTTGTCGGCCACGACCCACAGATTGATGCCGTTCTCGACGGTCGGGTCGTTGCGGATCCGGCTGACATAGACCGGGAACTCGCCCTGCGCTTCCTTGGGCGTCATGTAGCCCTTGTCGTTGCGCTGATCGATCACGATCAGGCCGGGGCTCTCACGCAGCAGCTCGCGGGCCTCGTCGGCGTCCAGCGGGTCGTGGAACTCGATGTTCACCGCCTCGGAGTGGCCGACCATGACCGGCACACGCACGCAGGTGACCGTCAGCGCGATGGCCGGGTCGATCATCTTGTGGGTCTCGTTCCACATCTTGGCTTCTTCGTCGGTGTAGCCGTCCTCGTTAAAGGCGCCGATGAAGGGGATGACGTTGAAGGCGATCTGCTTGGGGAACTTCTTGGGCTCCGGCGCGCCCAGGACGAAGACGCCCTTGGTCTGGTCCCACAGCTCGTCCATGCCTTCCTTGCCGGCGCCGGAGACCGACTGATAGGTCGCGACCACCACCCGCTTGATCCGGGCCCGGTCGTGCAGCGGCTTCAGGGCCACGACCAGCTGGGCGGTCGAGCAGTTCGGATTGGCGATGATGTTCTTCTTGCCGGCATAGGCGACGTCGTCCGGATTCACCTCCGGCACGATCAGCGGCACGTCGGGGTCCATCCGCCAGGCCGAGGAGTTGTCGATCACGATCGGGCCGGCGGCGCCGATCTTCGGCGACCATTCCTTGGAGAACTTGCCCGAGACGCTCATCAGCACGATGTCGACCTTGGAGAAGTCGAACTGCTCGATGTCCTCGCAGCGGACGATCTGCTCGCCGAACGAGACCTCGACGCCGATGGACTTGCGGCTGGCGAGCGCATGGATCTTGGCCACGGGGAATTCGACTTCCTCGAGGATGTTCAGCATCTCGCGGCCCACATTGCCCGTGGCCCCAACGACGGCGACGCGATAGCCCATCGTGGTCTCTCCATATGTAAAGCGGAGCGTCCCTCTACGCCGTGGGCGCTGGGATCGCAATGCGGGCATGACCCGCGACGTCATTGGACTTGGGGCCGGCTTCGGGTGAAATCCAGGGGCAACGCCCCAGGAGCCGCCCATGCCCGCCGACACCGGAATGCCCTTCTCCAACCTGATGGGTGTGGAGATCGTCGAGCGCAGCAAGGAGAAGGTGGTCGGGCGGATGGTGGTGCGCGAGGACCTCTGCACCTCGGGCGGCATCCTGCACGGCGGCGCCTACATGGCCTTCGCCGATGCGCTCGGCGCCATCGGCGGCGTGATGAACCTGCGCGAGGGCGCGCGAACCACCACGTTGGAGTCCAAGACCAACTTCCTGGGCGGGGCCAAGGTCGGCTCGACCGTGACCGGGGAGGCGACGCCGCTGCATGTCGGCCGCCGCTCCAGCGTCTGGCAGACCCGCGTCACCAGCGAGGAGGGCAAGCTCCTGGCCCTGGTGATCCAGACCCAGATGACGATCGAGGGCTGAGCCGCCTATTCCCCGGCCATCTTAAGGATCTCGGCCCATTCTTCGTCGCGCACCGGCGAGACCGACAGGCGGAAGAGGCGCAGCATGGCCATGTCGGCCAGGGCGGGATTGGCCTTGAGCTGGGCGAGAGTGACGGGCGTCTTGAGCTCGCGGACGGGCGCCAGCTCCACCGCCACGAAGCGGCCGGCCGGATCGGAGGGGTCGATGAAGGCCTCCTTCACCACCTTGGCGATGGCGACGATCTCCAGGCCTTCCTGGGAGTGGTAGTAGAAGGCCTGGTCGCCGACCTTCATGGCCTTCAGATGCAGGGCCGCGGTGTTGTTGCGCACACCGTCCCAGACGGTCTTCCCGTCGCGGACCAGATCTGCATAGGCGTATTTCGCGGGCTCCGACTTCACCAGCCAATGCGCCATGGCGCGGGTCCTCCTTCGGTGGGCGGGTTGAGGGACCATGTCTGGCGGAGCTTGGCAAGGCGGTCCGATTCCCGCGAGCTGGGCCGTTGACTTGGGGGCCGTCCGCCGCCCTTTAGGCCATGGAGGACCCCATGACCGAGACCCGCACCGACCGCGCCGCGCTGGAGCGCGGCCTGCATCACGCCCTGGCCTTCCTCGATGGCCTGGACCAGCGGCCGGTGCTGGCGCGGGCCGGCCTGGAGGAACTCCGTCGCGCGCTCGGCAAGCCCTTGCCCCAGGCTGGGATCCCCGGCGTCCAAGTGATCGACGAGCTGGTCGCCGACGCCCAGCCCGGTATCAACGCCTCGCAGGGCGGCCGCTTCTTCGGCTGGGTGATCGGCGGCGGCGTGCCCTCGGCGATCGCCGCCGACTGGATGACCACGGTCTGGGACCAGAACGCGGCGCTCTATGCGGCCACCCCTGCGGCGGCCGTGGTCGAAGAGGTGGCGGGCGCCTGGCTGAAGGATCTGTTCGGCCTGCCGGCCGAGGCGAGCTTCGCCTTCGTGACGGGCTGCCAGATGGCCCACGTCACCTGCCTGGCCGCGGCGCGCCACGGCGTGCTGCGAGACAAGGGATGGGATGTCGAGCACAGGGGCCTGTTCGGCGCGCCGCCGATCCGGGTGCTGGCCAATGCCGACCGTCACGGCTCGGTGGATGTGGCCTTGCGCATCCTGGGCTTTGGCCTGGACTCGATCGTGCCGTTGCCGCTGGACGACCGGAACCGGGTGAGCGCTGAAGGACTGAAGGCGGCGCTGGCGGCCGGCGACGGTCCGACCGTGGTGGTCCTGCAGGCCGGCGAGCTGAACCTGGCCGGCTTCGACCCGTTCGCCGATCTGATCCCGATCGCCAAGGCGTCCGGCGCCTGGGTGCATGTCGACGGCGCGTTCGGGCTCTGGGCCCAGGTCAGCCCTGACCATCGCCACCTGGTGACGGGTGTCGACCTCGCCGATTCCTGGACCACGGACGGCCACAAGTACCTGAACGTCCCTTACGATTCCGGCCTCGCCTTCGTGCGCGACGCGGCGGCGCATCGCGCGGCCATGACGCTGTCGACCAGCTACCTGCCCGCCGGCGGCGGGGTGGCGCGCGACCCCATCGACTGGACGCCGGAGCTGTCGCGGCGCGCCCGCGGCTTCGCGGTCTACGCCGCCCTGCGTGAACTCGGCCGCGACGGCCTGGCCGACCTGGTCCGCCGCACCAGCCGCCATGCTCGGACCCTGGCCGAGGGGATCGGCGCCCTGCCCGGCGCGGAGCTGGTCGGGGTGTCGGAGCTGAACCAGGCCCTGGTGCGCTTCCACGATCCTTCGACCTCGGCGACCGTTCAGGATCACAACGCCCGCACCGATCGGATCATCGCCACGGTCAACGCCTCGGGTGAGGCTCTGTTCGGCGGGGTCGACTGGCGCGGGCGCCGCTGCATGCGGATCAGCGTCTGCAATTGGCGCACGACCGAGGACGACCTCACTCGCACCATCGAAGCGGTTCGCGGGGCGCTCCTGCAAAATAGTTGACTCCGTCAACTAAGTGGCGCCACCCTCCCTGCGAAAGGGAGGTTCCGCCATGTCCGACGTCGCCGCGATCCGCCGGTTCAACCGCTTCTACACCCGCCGCATCGGGGCCCTGGACGAGGCGCACCTCGGCGAGCCGTTCGGGCTGGCGGAAGGCCGCGTGCTCTACGAGATCGCCCAGGGCGGGGGCCTGACGCCGAAGGCCCTGGCCAGCGAAACGGGGCTCGACGCGGGTTATCTGTCGCGGATCCTGAAACGCTTCGACCGCGAGGGGCTGACCGACCGGGCCAAATCGTCCGATGACGGACGAAGTGTCACCATCGCTCTGAACGACAAGGGCCGCGCGGCCTATGAAGAGCTGCGCCAGGTCGCGGAGGATGCGGTCGAGGGCATGATCGGCGCCCTGTCCGCCGCCCAGCGGGAGGAGCTGACCTCCGCCATGGGGCGGGTCGAGGCGCTGCTGGAGGCGCCCGGCGCCGGCGAGGTGATGCTGCGACCGCACCGGGTCGGAGACATGGGCTGGGTCACCCAGCGCCACGGAGAGCTCTACGCCCGCGAATACGGCTGGGACGAGCGGTTCGAGGCCTTGGTCGCGCGGATCTGCGCCGACTTCATCGAGCAGTTCGACCCGGCCCGCGAACGCTGTTGGGTCGCCGAGCGGGGCGGCGTGCGGCTGGGCTCGATCTTCCTGGTCAAGGGCGACAAGCCGGGCGAGGCCAAGCTGCGCCTGCTTCTTCTGGAGCCATCGGCCCGAGGCCTGGGGCTCGGCAAGCGGCTCGTCGGCGAGTGCCTCGCCTTCGCCAGGGCGAGCGGCTATGCCGAGGTCACGCTCTGGACCCAGTCGATCCTGACGGCGGCGCGCGGGATCTATGCGGCCGCGGGTTTCGAGTTGGTGGGCCAGCAGCCGCACATGCAGATCGGCGTGCCGCTGGTGGGCGAGACCTGGCGCCTCAAGTTCTAGGCCTGCATCCGGACGCCGCCGCCGTTCGTAGCTACCGCGCCGGTCGGGGAGACTGGAGGCGGCATGGATCTCATCGCACGACGTAGCCTGCTGGCGGGCGGCTTGGCGCTGATCGCGGCGCCCGCCTGGCCGGCGGAGCCGGCCGGCCGCCGGCTTGGCTTCGCGGTGTTTCGCAACGGCGCCCACGTCGGTGAGCATCACATGGCCTTCGCCGGCGACGCGGCCGCGCCGGTCGCCACCACCGAGGTCGAGATGGCGGTGAAGCTCGGGCCGATCGTCGCCTATCGCTATCGCCACCATGCGGTCGAGCGCTGGACCGGCGGGCGCTTCTCGAGCCTGGAGACCACCACCGACGCTAATGGCCGCGCCCAGAGGGTGAGCGCCCGGCGGGGCGCGAGCGGCGTCGCAATCGAGACCGGCAAGAACCGCCTCGTCGGGCCCTCGGACGCCTCGCCCCTGACGCACTGGAACCCGGTCGCCTTTGCAGGGCCCCTGTTCAATCCGCAGGAGGGCAAGATGCTGAAGGTCGCCGCCACGCGCACCAGCGCCCGCCAATGGTCGGTGCGGGGCGAGGCCGAGATCGACGACTTCTATGACGCGGAAGGCGTCTGGAGCGGTCTCAAGGGCCGGCTCAAGGATGGCTCGACGATGGAGTACCGACGGCTCTAGAGCGCCGCCAGCACCGCATCGCCCATCTGGCCGGTCGAGAGCGCGCCGCCGAGGTCGCGGGTCCGCGCGCCGCCTTCGAGCGCCTTGACCACCGCCGCCTGCAGCCGGTCGGCCGCCTCGGCGCGGCCCAGCGACCAGCGCAGGGCCATCTCGAAGGACAGGATCGCGGCCAGCGGATTGGCGAGGCCCTGGCCGGCGATGTCCGGCGCCGAGCCGTGGATCGGCTCATAGAGGCCGGGCTTGCCCGGCGCGCCCAGCGCCGCCGAGGGCAGCATGCCGAGCGAGCCGGTGAGCTGGGCCGCGGCGTCCGAGAGGATGTCGCCGAACAGGTTGTCGGTGACCATCACGTCGAACTGCTTGGGCGCCTTGACGATCTGCATGGCGGCGTTGTCGGCCAGGATGTGGATCAGCTCGACATCGGCGAATTCGCGCTTGTGCAGGTCTGTGACGACCTCACGCCACAGCAGGCCGGAATCCATGACGTTGGACTTCTCGGCCGAGTGGACGCGATTGCGCCGGCCCCGCGCCAGTTCGAAGGCCACCCGTGCGACCCGCTCGATCTCGGCGGTGGTGTAGACCTGGGTGTCGACGGCGCGCTTGCCGCCGCCGGGCAGGTCTTCGATGAAGCGGGGCTCACCGAAATAGATGCCGCCAGTCAACTCGCGGACGATCATGAAGTCGAGGCCTTCGACCAGCTCGCGCTTCAGGCTCGACGCATCGGCCAAGGCCTGGAAGCAGAGGGCCGGGCGCAGGTTGGCGAACACCTCCATGCCGGCGCGCAGGGCGAGCAGGCCGGCCTCGGGCCGCTTGTCGCGAGGCGCCGAGGCCCATTGCGGGCCGCCGACCGCGCCCATCAGCACGGCCTTCGACGCCTTGGCGAGGGCCAGGGTCTCGTCGGTGAGCGGGGTCCCGTCGGCGTCGAAGGAGCAGCCGCCGAACAGCCGCTCCTCGATGGCGAGGTCGGGCGTCAGGGCCTGCGCCACGCGGCGCACCTGGGCGGTGACTTCCGGCCCGATCCCGTCGCCGGGCAGGAGGAGAAGGTCGGTCATGGGCGGGCCCTGGAACTAGAGTTGGCGCTCGGAAGCGGTCTCGTAGGCGAACAGCCGGCGGTCGGAAACCCCGAAGTTCGGCCACTGGCTACGCCATTCCGCCATGTGCGGCGTCTGGAAATGGGCGTCCAGCGCAGCCTGGTCGCGCCAGGCCTCGAAGACCCGGATCAGGCCCGGCTCGGCCACGTCCTCGGCATAGGAATATTCGTGGCAGCCATCTTCCGCACGGCTGGCGGTGAGCATGGCCAGCATGTGCGGCTTGAAGCGGGGCAGGTTCTCCGGCGGGACGCGGACCATGCCGGCGATGATCAGGGTCATGCGTCCTCCAGCCAGGGCTGGGCGAGCGCCCGCTTGCTCTCGAAGACGTCGATGTCGACGGCGGCCTGCAGGGTCTCGCCGATGGCGTCGAGGCCCTGCAGCATCTTGGCCTTGCGGGTCGGATCGATCTGGAAGGTGAAGGTCTTGCCCGAGGGCGAGACCACCTTCTGGGCCTCCAGGTCGACGGTCACCAGGTGGTTGCCGCCCTTGGCCTCGTCCATCAGGGCCTGGACCTCGTCGGCCTTCAGGACCACCGGCAAGAGGCCGTTCTGGAAGCAGTTGTTGTAGAAGATGTCGGCGAAACTGGTGGCGATCACCGCCTGGATGCCGAAGTCCATCAGGGCCCACGGCGCGTGCTCGCGGCTCGAACCGCAGCCGAAATTGTCGCCGGTCACCAGCACGCCCGCGCCCTTGTACTCCGGCCGGTTCAGCACGAAGTCGGCCTTCTCCTTGCCGGCCTCGTCGAAGCGGAAGTCGTAGAACAGGCCCTTGCTCAGGCCCTCGCGCTCGACGGTCTTGAGGAACTGCTTGGGGATGATCTGGTCGGTGTCGATGTTGGCCAGCGGCAGGGGCGCCGCGCGCGCGTCGAGCTTGGTGAAGGCTTGCATCAGGGATGTCCCGGTAGGGTCTGGGTGATCGTCCAGCGGTCGATTGAGGCGCGGTGATCCTCTGCGCTGGAGACGTTTCGGGCCGATTCACACTTCGTTTCGAGCGCGAGACCGGTGGCGAGGTCGATCTCGCTGCGGCAGCGGCTGCTGAGCTTGACGTCTAACCCGGCGCCGTTCGGCGTTGGGGCCGGCTTTGCGTTGGGCGCAAGCTGCCGCGCCATTTCGCCAGCCACGCCCGCGAAAGACTTCGGATCGAGGTCGGAGGTTATGACGACCACGGCCTTGCCCGCCTTTGCGTCATAGGATTCCAGCAGCACACGATTGAGAACCTTGAGCGGCGGGCCACCAATGGGGCTTTCAACATCGCCAACCGCTTCGACCGCCTCCCCCAGCGCAAGATCCGTATCCTGGCCCCCAGCGATCATATGCAGATCCCTGGCGACAAGAGCCTGGATCATGGCGTCCAGAATCCGCTTCTTGGTTTCGGGAGGCCAGACGCTGGCCTTCTGATCTCCCCCCGCCTTGGCCATGAGCGCGAGCGCAGCCTCGCGCGCTTCATCGGCGTTCTTGATGCGGATTGGCGCAAGATCGTCGTCGACCTCGAAGTCAATCGGGATCGACAGGGTCTGGGTGAAGGCCAGTTCCGGCGGAATGCCCGAGTTGGCTGTCGTTGAAACATGCTCCTGATGAAGCAGGCCGCCACCGGTTTTGCCAGGCCGCCAGGTCAACCTCTTGACCACCGTCACCGAAAAGCTCGGGTCCGGTCCATTGCGCACCTCGCGCTCGTGCGTCGAGGTCATGGTCCAGGTCGCGCCGTCGGCCAGGTGCAGTGGGATCGGCAGGGCGAATGCGGCGCCGGGAGCGACTAGCGCCACGGCCAGGGCGAGCGATCTCAAGCCTCCTCCCCCTGTTCGATCACCAGCGCCGGGCCGCCTGGGACGCCGGTGCGCAGGGTGAAGACCCGGGTGCCGGGCTTACGGCCGGTGCGGACCTCGGAGACGTCGAAGCCGGCGGCTGACAGGCGCGCCTGGGCGGCGCCGGCGTCGAGCACACGCCAGGCCAGGCCCCCGAAACCGTCGGGGGCGTCGGAGACCGGCGTCTTCAGGCTGGCGCCGAACTCCACCACGGCCGAGCCGCAGCGGAAGAAGAGCTGGCGCACGCCCCAGCTCTCGTTGGCTCGGTCGAGCCGCAGGTCGAGGCCGAGCTTGGCGCCGTAGAGGCCGAGGGCGCGGTCGCAATTGGTGGTGCGGATGACGATGTGGTCGAGCTCCGAGACGCCAGCCGGCGGCGTCGGCGCCACGGGCCAGGCCTGGGCCGCCGGCCCGACCAGCAACAGCCGCACCCCCGCCGTCGCGGCGGCGTCGAGGCTAGCCACCGCCCATTCGCGATGGTCGCCCTTGTCCGAGGTGGTGCGAAGGCTCGCCGGCTCGGTGGCGGGCAGGCCGCGGCGCGACATCAGCCTGGCGTCGCCGGCCAGGTCGTCGGTCGCGAAGGCCACGGCCCAGAGGCCCTCGCCATGGGCGTCGAGATGGGTGCGGATGCGGTCGGCGAAGGCGCCGTCGCCCTCCGGCGCGATCAGGTCGAGCGCCATGTTGGGCAGTTGGAACCAGGCCTGGCGGATGCCGTCGGCGCGACCGATCCAGTCCGGCTCGCGGCCCAGCAGCCCGCCATAGGCGGCCATCGCGACGTCGAGGTCGCGGACGACCAGGGCGACGTGGTCCAGGCCCCGGATCACTTCGAACGCCCGATCACCGGATGAAGTCCCGGACGTCGGCGATGTGGCCGGCGATGGCCGCGGCGGCCGCCATTTCCGGGCTCATCAGGTGGGTGCGCCCGCCGCGGCCCTGACGGCCCTCGAAATTGCGGTTCGAGGTCGAGGCGCAGCGCTCACCGGGGGCCAGCTTATCCGGGTTCATGCCCAGGCACATGGAGCAACCCGGTTCGCGCCAGTCGAACCCGGCGGCCTTGAACACCAGGTCCAGGCCTTCCTGCTCGGCCTGCTCGCGCACGAGGCCCGAGCCCGGCACCACCATGGCGCGGACGTGGTCGGCGACCTTGCGGCCCTCGGCGATCTTGGCGGCGGCGCGCAGATCCTCGATGCGGCTGTTGGTGCAGGAGCCGATGAAGACCACGTCGATCTTCGCCTCGCTGATCGGCTGGCCGGCGGCCAGGCCCATATAGTCGAGGGCGCGGGCGGCCGAGGCCCGCTTGTCGGGGCTGGAGAAGCTGTCCGGGGCGGGGACCTGGCCGGTGACCGGGATCACGTCCTCGGGGCTGGTGCCCCAGGTGACCAGGGGCGCGATCTTCGACGCGTCGATGCGCACTTCGCGATCGAACACCGCGTCCTCGTCGGAGTGCAGCGTCTTCCAGTAGGACAGCGCCATCTCCCAGGCCGCCCCCTTCGGCGCCGCGGGCCGGCCCATCACATAGGCGTAGGTGGTCTCGTCGGGCGCGATCAGGCCGGCGCGGGCGCCGCCCTCGATGGTCAGGTTGCAGAGCGTCATGCGCCCTTCCATCGACAGCGCGCGGACCGCGTCGCCGGCATATTCGATCACGTAGCCGGTGCCCCCTGCCGTGCCGATCTCGCCGATCACGGCCAGGGCGAAGTCCTTGGCGCCGACGCCGGGGGCCGGCTCGCCCTCGATCAGGACGCGCAAGTTCTTGGCCTTGGTCTGGCGCAGGGTCTGGGTGGCCAGGACGTGCTCGACCTCGGAGGTGCCGATGCCGTGGGCCAGCGCCCCGAAGGCGCCGTGGGTCGAGGTGTGGCTGTCGCCGCAGACGATGGTCATGCCCGGCTGGGTGCGGCCTTGCTCGGGGCCGACCACGTGGACGATGCCGTTGCGGATGTCGCCCATCGGGAAGAACTCGATCCCGGCGTCCTTGACGTTGCGGGCGAGGGTCTGGAGCTGCAGGCGCGCTTCCTCGTCGGTGACGGCGTCGACGCCCTTGGCCTGGCCCTCGGTCGGGATGTTGTGGTCGGCCACCGCAAGGGTGCGATCGGGGCGGCGCACCTTGCGGCCGTTGGCCCGAAGGCCCGCGAACGCCTGGGGCGTGGTCACCTCGTGGATGAGGTGCAGGTCGATATAGAGGATCGACTCCCCGTCCTGCCGAGCGACGACGTGAGCGTCCCAGATCTTGTCGTAAAGCGTCTTGCCAACCATGGGCGGCATGTAGTGCGCGAGGGGCGCTAGTGTCCAGCGCCCCTTTGGGGAATCTTTTGCCTCAAGCGGCCTTCTGACGGGGCTTTTCGAGGCAACCTTGACCCTGAAGGGCGATTTGAAGGGCTTGATCGAGCGGGGTGTGGGGTTCTTCGCCCAAGGTCGCGACCAACTTGGCGTTGTCCGGCAACACCTCGTGGTTCCACAGGTAGCGCATCTCCAGCATCTCGCGGAGCATCTCCACGAAGGGCGACGCGGCGGCCATGGCGAACCAGGGCAGGCTGCGCCGCGCGAGCTTGCGGCCCGCCACCCGGTCCAGGGCGTCGGCCATCTGGCCGCCGGTCAGCTGGTGGCCGCCATGGTTGAACACCGCGAAGGCCGGCAGGTCGGCCTCGCGCTCTGCCAGGCGCACGATGCTCTCGGCGAAGTCGGGCAGATAGGCCCAGGCGTGGGTGATCTCGGCGGGGCCGGGCAGCGTGACGGCCTTCAGCGGCTTGCCCTTCTGCACCCAGCCCTCGGTCAGCCAGGAGCTGCCACTGCGGGGGCCGAAGAAGTCGCCGGCGCGGACGATCAGGGTGCGCACGCCCGACTGCTCCAGCCGACGCTCGGCCGCCACCCGGATCGCACCCTTGCGGGTCTTGGGGTTCTGCGGCGAGGTTTCGGTGAAGCGCGGCCAGGCGTCGGGGCCAAAGTTGTAGACATTGCCGGGCAGCACGATGCGCGCGCCGGTCGCCCGGGCCGCGGCGATGGAGGAGTCCAGCATGCCGGGCACCAGCTTGGCCCAGTTGGCGTAGCCGGGCGGGTTCGCGGCATGGACGATGATGCGCGCGCCCTCGGCGGCGGCGACCACGTCGGCGGGGATCATGGCGTCGCCGCGGACCCAGTCGAGGCCATCCGGGCCCTCGGCGCGGGCGCGGTCGGGATTGCGGTTCATGGCGCGCACACGCCAGCCGCGGGCGAGCAGGGCGCGGGCGACTTCGCCGCCGATCGAGCCGGTGGCGCCGAGGATAAGGGCAAGGGG
>CAMFHW010000021.1 GCA_945952175.1 uncultured Phenylobacterium sp.
TCGGAGGAGAGAACAGCCCTTGCCGAACTGCCGCCGTTGAATCGCGCGCCCGTCGGATCGGTGCTCATGGCGCTTGAGGCCAAGGCCGCAATGACCGCACATCAGCGAGCCCTGCCGCGCTTCTACGACGAGCTGAACTCGTCTCATCTAACCGTGCACGGCGCTACTGACCAAGCCATCGCCGCGGGCTTCGTAATGGTAAACGCCGCCGAGACCTATCTCAGCCCCGACCTAAACAAGAAGAACCGAGCTACCGATCCGCAATGGAGCCGACATAATCAACCACGAGACGCCCAGATCACTGTCGATAAGGTGCGCCAGCTACCCAAGCGCTCCAAAACGGGCGACGTAGGCTACGACGCTCTGGCGATTGTGCTGGTCGACTTCGTCAACGACGGTCGCAGCGGGGAATTGGTGAGCGCGCCACCAGCGCCTCCCAAAGGCGATATCTATCACTACGATTCAATGATCGACCGGCTTGCGCACATTTATGCCACGCGCTTCAAGGACCTTTGAGAGGCGGGCCTCGGAGCCGCTGGCGAGACATTCCCAGATCACCATTACGCGATAGCCCTGCGCCCTGAGCGCCCGGATAGCTCGGGCATCACGTCGACGGTTGGCTGCGAACTTCTCACTCCAGAAAAGGGCATTGCTTTTGGGCAGAGTAGCGCGACGGCAACGGGTGTGTCGGTGCCAAAAGCAGCCGTGAACGAAAATCGCCCAGCGCCGCCTCTTGTTGGCAAAGTCAGGCGATCCAGGCAGACGCCTTACGTTTTTTCGATAGGCAATTCCCAAGGTCCGCAACGTCAGCGCGACCAACCGTTCGGGCGTCGTGTCCTTCTGCGCCTGCTTCCCGAGTCGAACGCCATGTGGCGAGCCGCCTGGAGCCTTGAGACTCACTCAGCCGCGATCCTGACGAACCGCTCGGCATCCTGAGCGCTCATAGCCTCTATGTGGGCGCGAATACGATCCTGAAACCCGGCAACAAACCGCAGCGAACCGCGCTCGGTACGCTGGAGGAAGCCACGGCTTGCTCTCGCCGAGAGCGGCTTGCCCGGGTGGCGCAGAAAGTCGACCAAGGCCGGCCTGGATCTCCAGACCGGAATGGCGCTGATTTCCACGGCCCAGCGATGCTCACCATCGAAACGCGCCGCCGTAGGCCAGGAACCCTTGCTGCGGAGCGGCACATCTCGGGCCGAATCGTAGAGGCCTGGCGTCTTCAGTTTCCCACCCAACCATTCGGCCACAGGCGTGGAGACGGCGTTGCCCACTAGAGACCAGCGAAGCGAGGCTCGGGCCACCGCTTCCGCCGGCTGTGTCCAATTCTCTTCGAACCCTTGGAGCCGCTCAGCGTCACGAATATCCGGCGTGACCACGAGGCCATCCGGCATCATGATCGCGGGCGGCGACGCGATGCCAATCGTAGAGCCATTCTTCAGCGTCGGCACCGCGTCAGGGGCCCAGCCGAGGCCCCGCACCCCTTCGGTCCAGTAGAATCCGTGCGCTTGCTCATCCAGAGACGTAGTGAGCGCTGGCGGCTGCGCCTCCTCGACCAGCACCACGTCGGCGGGATCTGCGTCGGTGTTCGTCGCTACGAACAACACCCGGTTGCGGCGCTGAGGCAAGAAGGCGAGCGTATTGATCACGCGATAGGCCCAACGATAGCCCCGGGCTTCGAAGGCCTCCACCAGGATCTGCATTCCTCGACCCTGATCGAGCTGCAGCATAAAAGAGACGTTTTCTAGGACGACCCAAGGCGTAGCGCGCGCATCCAGCAGACGGAAAATTTGGTCGACCAAACCTGAGCGTTTACCCTCAATTCCCGCCGTGCGACCCGCCTGACTTAGATCCTGACAGGGAAAACCGCCGACGAGCAAGTCGACCTCGTCTGGCAGGGCGGTGAGCGCTCGCACATCCGCTTCGCAAGGCACACCAGGGAAGCGCGCAGCCAACACCGCTCTGGCTGGCTCCCAGATTTCGCAGAACATCGAGGCTTCATGGCCGGCGCGCGCCAAGCCAACTTCGAGCCCTCCAATTCCAGCGAATAGTCCGGCGACCTTCAAACGCTCTGCTCCTGACCAAGCCTTCGCGAATCCCCTACCGAGGATCGCCGACATTCGGCCGGGCGAGAAGGCCGCCCAACATGTTCTTGTAACGTTCACGCCAAGTTCGGGCAAATGCCTAATCAGCGAAATAGGGCGATGGGACCCTGAGGTCGGCGAAAGCGCCTGCTAGCGCGCGTAGCTGTTCGGATCTCCAAATCGGCAAAACGGGCAATTGCTCTGCACTGCAAAGTCCACTCGCCTACCGTTGAGACGAGATGGCGCGCTAGGAACGACTTGAGCGTCCGCCCGTCCGCTTCCTGGTCTGATGCTCGCTCGAACTGGCCAAATTGGGGTCACGGTGCCTTGCGCCAATACTCAGCGGTAGTCGGACGGCCAGGCGTCGTCCGCATGCGACGGCGCGTAGCGCTTGCCGAGTTCGTCCTGGCGAGTGCGGAGGGTGGCGCGGGCGCCTCGGACGTAGACCGCGGTCGGCCAGCCGGACACGTCGAGCGGATCGCCCTGCCAGATGACGAGGTCGGCGTCGTGGCCGGGCGTCAGGTCTCCGTAGTGGTCGGCGAGGCCCCAGATTCGGGCCGGGCCTGTGGTCAGGGCTTCGAGGGCCTGGTCCCAGGTGAGGCCGTTGGCGATCGCCAGGCCGGCGGCCTCGCGCAGGGTCTCGCCGGCGAGATAGCTCTCGTAGATCGAGGACAGGGGGTCCACGAGGCCGAAGGCGATGGTGACGCCGGTCTTGCGCAGGCGGGCCGCGTTGTCGAGGCGCGCGCCGATCGCATCCAGCGAATAGGCCAGGTTGGCGAACGGATCGAGCACGACGGGGATGTTCGCCGCAGCCAGTTCGTCGGCCACGCGCCAGGCTTCGACGCCGCCGACGATCACCACGCGGACCCGTTCGTCGCGGGCAAGCGCGATGGCTTGGCGGATGTCGGATTCGCGGTTCGCCGCGATGGCCAGGGGGGTGCGGCCGTCGAGCACCGGGGCGAGGGCCTGGGCGTCGAGGTGGTTGAGGATCTGGTCGCGCGGGGTGAGCGACCGGTCGCTCGCGGCGCGATAGGCGCGCGCCTCGTCGAGGGCGTTGCGGAGGGTCTGCCACTGGGCGGCGCGCGAGCCGCCGGCCGAGGCGTCCGACGGGCCGCCGACCTCGACGCCGACCGCGATGCGCGCGCGATCCAGGATGTCGGGCCCCTCGCTCAGCCGCAGGGCCGCGCCCTGGCCGGTGAAGGGCGCCGAGGCCGAGCCCGTGGGCAGGCTGGCGGCGCGGGTCACGCCGTCGAACCGCGCCACGCGCAGCGGCTCGGAATTGGGGTTGAGGGCGTACTGGATGTCGAAGGCCGCGCCGAGCGGGCCCGACTTCACCGCCCGGTCGGCGCCGTCGTCGGTCGAGGACACCTCGACCACGCCGAGCTGGGAGGCGGCGTTCATCAGGCCGGGCGTGACGATGGCGCCCTTGGCGTCGACGATCGCGGCGCCGGCGGGCGGGGCGAGACCGGCGCCGACGGCCTTGATGCGCCCGGCCTCGATCAGGATCGTGGCGTCGGCGAGGGGCGGCGCGCCCGGATGCACATAGGCCCTGGCGTGGACGATAGCCGTCGTCTGGGCGCGAGCCACCGGGCCGCCGGCCAGCGTCGCAAGGGCCAGGGCGAGGGCCGCGACGCGGATCATGGCCGCGGCTCCAGCACCGGCTGGGCCAGCTCGAAATCCGCCTTGGGCTGGCGGCTCGGGTCCGCGCGGTCGAACACCAGGGCGCCATCCAGGAACACCTGGTCGGCCTTGGTGTAGGCGCTGAAGGGGTCGCCGGACCAGATCACCACATCGGCGGCCTTTCCGGGCGCGAGCGAACCGATCCGGCTGTCGAGGCCGAGACCCTTGGCGGAGTTCAGCGTCACCCATTCGATCGCCCGCTCGGGCGGGATGTCGATGCCGGCGCGGCGGCCGGCGGCCATCGCCTTGCCGACCTCGAGGGTGAGGTGCTGGCCGATCATCGGGGAGTCGGAATGCAAGCTCACGCAGACGCCCTGGCTGTCGAGGAGGGCGGCGTTCAGGCGGGTCGCGTCGTAGGCCTCCATCTTGAAGCCCCACCAGTCAGACCAGACCACCGCGCAGACGCCTTCGCGCTTCAGAAGCGGGGCGATCTTGTAGGCCTCGACCGCGTGGTGGAAGGCGGTGACGCGGTAGCCCATCTCGTGGCTCATATCGAGGACCTGGGCCATCTCCTCGGCGCGGTAGCAGTGCATGTGGACGCGGATGTCGCCGTCCAGAACGCCCACCAGGGTGTCGAGCTTCAGGCTGCGCGCCGGCGGCGGCCCGCCCTCGCGCTCATAGTGCTCCCAGTGGGCCTTGTAGGCCTTGGCGTCGAGCCAGGCCTGGCGGTAGCCGGCCATCTCGCCCATGCGGCTGGTGGGCGCCTTCTGGCGGTCGGCATAGGTGAACCGGGGGTTCTCGCCGCAGGCCATCTTCAGCGAATAGGCGGCGCCCGGGAACTTCATCGCCTGGACGGTGACCGCCGGCACGTTCTTCAGCACCACGCCGCGGCCACCGAACAGGTTGGACGAACCGGGCAGGATCTGGAGCGTGGTGACGCCGCCGGCCAGGGCGCGGGAGAAGCTGGGGTCCTGGGGCGCGATCGAATGCTCGGCCCAGACCTCGGCGGTGTTGGGATCGCTGTCCTCGCTGACGTCGAGGTGGCGCAGGTCGTTGGCGGTGAGCGGCAGGGCGAAGTCGCCGTCGTGCGAGTGGATGTCGATGATCCCGGGCGTGACCCAGCGGCCGTGGGCGTCGATCACCCGCAGGCCAGCCGGGCGCGGCAGGTTCGCGCCGACCGCCGCCACCTTGCCTTCGGCGAGCAACAGGTCGGCCCCGTCGAGCCGGCGGCCCGCGCCGTCGAGCACGGTGGCGCCGGCGATCAGGACGTCCTCGCGCGGCAGGGGCCGGTAGGTGCTGGGATAGGGGTCGAGCTTGAACGGCTCGGGCTCGCGGGAACCGCCCTGGCGATGGTCCTCCACGGCCTGGCCGCCATGGTCATGGCGTGTCGGCGGCTGCGTCGCGCAGGATGCGAGCAACGCCCCCAGCATGGCCGCCAGGACGGGAGCGCAGCGGCCGGCGGCGCGCGCCATCGGCTATTTCTCGGGCGCGGGCGTCGCGCGCGCCAGGTACTCGGCCGCGCTGGTCGGGCCCAGGGCCACGGTATCGCTGTGGGAGGCGATGAACCGCCGGATGGCGAAGAAGAAGTCGGCGTCGGAGGGGGCGTTCATCTTCCGCAGGGCCGCGCCGACCAGCTTGGACTTCTCCGGCGGATTGTGTTCCGGCTGGATGAAGATGAAGTCCCAGTCGGCGCCGTCCTCGTGGACATAGAGCTGGCGCGGCGGCAGGCCGGCCTGGCGATTGGCCTCGTCGAACTGGGCGATCAGCTTCAGGAACGCCTGCTGCTGGCCCGGCGCGATGCGGTAGATCTCGATGGCCACCTCAGGCAGGTCGGGGCGGGGCGGCGTCTGGGCCGACGCGACGGGCGCCGCGAACAGCACGGCGGCGGCGAGCAGGATAAGCGGCGTCTTCATCAACTGGTCCCCATGTCCCCGATCGGCCTCTTCGGCGACGAGGCTAGGTCCAGCTTCGATCGCCCCGCCGCTGGCCACGGGACGAATGCTGTCTGAAACGGGCCAAGTTGGCGGCGGCGTCCGCGGCGGCCCACGGTTTCGACGATTTCAGGAAGAAATGGCGCGCCCGGAACGATTCGAACGTCCGACCCTCAGATTCGTAGTCTGATGCTCTATCCAGCTGAGCTACGGGCGCGCATGGCCTTGCGGCAAGGGCGCGGAACCTAGTCGGGGCGGCGGCAAAGCGCAAGCCACCCCGACAGGGTTTTTCGCATTCCCTCTTTCGGGCCTCAGTTGCCGGGGATCTTGCCCGACAGGACACCGCGCAGGATGGAACCGCCAATGCTGGGCCGCTGTTGCGGTTGCTGCTGTTGGCCGCGGCCGCCGCGCTGGGGCGGGCCGCCCTCGTCGTCGCCGCCGCCATAGGCGCCCATGCCGCCACGACCACCGCCGCCGGGCATGGCCATGCCGAGCAGGCCGCCGGTCTGGGACTTGTAGCGGACCTTGACCGTCCACTCGATGTTCCAGGGCTGGCGCGGATCGGCCGGACGGGCGGGATAGGACATGTTCGTCTCCCCACCATAGGCCGCGAGCTGGACCAGCGCGTGGGGGGCGTTCTGGACGACTTCCTTCGGCACGGTGCAGGAGGTGGTCTGCGGGCTCATCAGCGCCTTGTTGGCGACCAGGCGGGCGAGGTCGCCGTTGCTGAGATAGTCCGGCAGGGCGAAGGCCGAGGCCTGGATCTCGCTGGAGGTCCAGAGCACCACCGTCTCGCCGCCCTCCCCGCCGCCGATGGCGGTGGCCAGATAGCCCTGGGCGCCGGAGACCGGGTTCCAGCCGAGCTGGCCCGAGCCCGTGGGGCCGATGGCGTTGGTGGTGAGGTTCAGCGCGCCCAGGAAGTCCTGGCTCGGCCCGAGGTTGAAGTGGATGTCGGGCGAGTAGTTGCCGCGGATGGTGTGCTCGCCGACCAGCGAGCCCTGGCCGGGCACGCTGGTGCGGGTGCGCTCGTTGGGCCACTCGCCATAGGTGGTGTTGCGGCTGGGCGAAGGCGGCTGCATGGGCGTGACGCCCAGGCCGCGGCTCAGGGCCTCGAGGCCGGGCGGGATCTTGCCGTCGGCCATCTGGGCGAAGTCGATCACCACCGGCTGGTTCGGCCGGGCGTGCTCGCCGCAGCCCCAGAAGATCAGCATCTTGCCCTTGGGCTTCTGGTACTCGCGCGGCATGGTGGGGGTCTCCTCCACGCGCTGCGAGGGCTGGGCCTGGGGCGTGAGGAGGGGCAGGCTCTGCCCCGCGCCCAGGCCCTGCGGCGGCAGGTGCTCGGCCTGGGGCGCGCCCTGGGCCTTGCGGGAGGAGCCGAGCTGCAGGATCAGGCTATGCTGCGGTCCGCCCCCGCCGCCGCCCATCATCATGCCCATCATGGCGCCCATCGAGGGTCGCCCGCCGCGGCCGCCGGGACCGCCCGGACCTCCGCCGCCCATCATGCCCGCCCCGAAGCCGGAGCTGGTCTGGGCGCTCATCCAGTAGGTCGCGACCGGACCGGTCACCACCTGCTTCACGCCCGGCTTGGTCTGCGCCCCCGCGCTTCCCGCAGCCAGAGCCGCCGCGCCGACGACGGCGCTCGTCCTAATCCACCCCATGTGTCGTGTTCCCCAGTATTCAGCTTGCGGGCGACTTAGCCCACGCCGTCGAATAACACATTCGGCGATTTTGGTTATGTGTTCTGCGGGAACGCAGCAGGCCGGGATCTTGCGCTCAGCCGGCGGACGACAGGTCGCGCCAGCAAGGGACCTGCGCGCCCGGCCAGGAGGTCGCCTCGAAGACCGCGCGGGCCACCGCGCGCGCCAGGACGTCGGCGCAGAGCGCGCCCAGGCGGGCGATGGTGAAGTCGCCGCCTTCCAGGGGCCGCGCCGCGGTCGACAGCGCGAAGACCACGTCGCCGTCGAAGGGGGCGTGGATGGGGCGAATGGCGCGGGCGAGGCCGTCCTGGGCCATGACGGCGACCCGCTTGGCCTGGGCCGGGGTGAGCGCGACGTCGACGGCGACGCAGGCGATGGTGGTGTTGGCGCGCTCGACGGCGGCGCGCTTGGCGAGCCCCCAGTCCTCGGCCGCGGCGGAAAGGCCAGCCGGCCCCAAGCCGCCGAACTCCGCGCCGACCTCGTAGGGCGCGGCCCAGAAGGACCGCCCGCCCGGCGCGACCACCGAGCCCCAGCTGTTCACGCAGACCAGGGCGCCGGCCGTGAGCCCGTCGCCGGCGACGAGGGAGGCCGAGCCGGTCCCGCCCTTCAGGCTTCCGGCCATGGCGCCGTAGCCGGCGCCGGCCGTGCCGAGCGCGACATCCAGGCCGACCGAAGCGACGGCCTCGCGGCCCAGACGGCGATAGGGCGGATCCTCGCCCCAGGCGCGGTCGCCGCCATTGGCGACGTCGTAGAGGATGGCCGCCGGGACCACCGGCGAAGGCGGCACGCCGGGGCGGCCGACCAGGCCATAGCCCCTGCCCTGCGCGCCCAGCCAGCCCACCACGCCGTCGGCGGCGGCCAGGCCGTAGACCGAGCCGCCGGACAGGACGACGGCGTCGATCGCCTCGACCAGGTTCTCTGGCGAGAGCGCGTCCGTCTCGCGGGTGCCGGGGCCGCCGCCGCGGACATCGACCGCGCAGACGGCCCGCTCGTCGGGCAGGATCACGGTGACGCCGGTGCGCGCGGCCGCGTCGTGCGCCTGGCCGACCCGCAGGCCGGGGACGTCGGTGATCAGGTTGCGGGCGCCGGGCGCAGCGGACGGGCTCATGGCCGCAGCAAGACCATTGCTTGGCGTTGTTGTCCACGCGCTGGTCGCTATGGTGACGCCGTCTTCCCCCTGTCGCATTGCGTGGTCCCCGTGAATTCCTTGAAGTCATTCGCCGCCGCTTTGGCGGCGTCGGCCGCCGTCGCAGCCGTTTCCGCCCCCGCCCTCGCCAAGCCGCCCGCCAAGGCGCCTGCGGCCGCGGTGAAGTCGAAAGGCATGGTGGCGGCCGCCAATCCGCTGGCGGTGGAGGCGGGGCTGAACGTGTTGCGGCGCGGGGGCTCGGCGGTGGACGCGGCGGTGGCGGTGCAGGCGGTGCTGGGCCTCGCCGAGCCGCAGAGCTCAGGCCTCGGCGGCGGCTCGTTCATGACCTATTACGACGCCAAGACCCGCAAGGTGACCGCCTATGACGGCCGCGAGACCGCGCCGGCCGGGGCCAGCCCCGACATGTTCCTGAACGCCGACGGCAAGCCGATCTCGTTCCTGGCGGCCGTCGTCAGCGGCCGGGCGACCGGCGTGCCCGGGGCGATCGCCATGCTGCACCTGGCCCAGAGCCAGCACGGCAAGCTGGCCTGGAAGGATCTGTTCGGCGAGGCCGCGCACCTGGCCGACGACGGCTTCATCGTCAGCCCGCGGCTGGCGGGGATGATCGCCGGGCCGTTCCCGCAGGCCAAGCAACCGGACGCCGTCGCCTATTTCTCCCGGCCCGACGGCAGCCGCATGCAGGCGGGCGACCGGCTGAAGAACCCCGCCTACGCCACCACCCTGCGCAAGATCGCCGCCGAGGGACCGAAGGCGCTGCTGGAGGGCCAGATCGCGCAGGACATCGTGGCCCGCACCGCCCAGGGCCCGCTGCCCGGAACCATGACCTTGGCGGACCTCAAGGCCTACAAGCCCAAGGCCAGCGAGGCCGTGTGCCGTCCCTATCGCATCTACGTGGTCTGCGTGCCGCCGGCGCCGTCGGGCGGACCGGCGGTGCTGGAGGGCCTGGGGATCCTGGCCAACACCGACATCGGCAAGCACGGGCCCTCGACCGT
Source organism: uncultured Phenylobacterium sp. (assembly GCA_945952175.1). Taxonomy (GTDB): domain Bacteria; phylum Pseudomonadota; class Alphaproteobacteria; order Caulobacterales; family Caulobacteraceae; genus Phenylobacterium. The sequence goes on from CAMFHW010000021.1 coordinate 9,469, forward strand.
GCGGGGCTGGTACCTGCTCTCCCAGGCCGAGCGGCTGATGTACGCCGACCGCGACCGCTATTTCGGCGATCCCGACTTCGTGGACGTGCCGATCGAGGGGCTGTTGGACCCCGCCTATCTGAAGGCCCGCGCCGCCCTGATCGCCGACCATGCCGGCGCTCCGCCGGCCCCGGGCAAGCCGAAGGGCGCGGGCGTGCGCGCGCCGGACGCCACACTGGAGCCCGGCGGCACCTCGCACATGGTGATCGTCGACGCCGAGGGGAACGCGGTCTCGATGACCACGACGGTGGAGAGCATCTTCGGCACTGGCCGGATGGTCGACGGCTTCTTCCTGAACAACCAGCTCACCGACTTCTCGTTCTCGCCGAAGGAGAAGGACGGGGTGGCGGCCGCCAACGCCGTGGCGCCCGGCAAGCGGCCGCGGTCGTCCATGGCGCCGGCCATCGTGCTGGACAAGCAGGGGCGGCTGGTGGCGGCCGTCGGCTCGCCGGGCGGCAATGCGATCCTGGCCTATAACCTGAAGGCCCTCGTGGCGGTGATCGACTGGAAGACCTCGATGCAGGAGGCGACCGCCCTGCCGAACCTGATCGCCCGCGGCGAGCCCTACTGGTCCGAGCCCGAAAAATTCGCGCCCGGCGTGGTCGAAGGCCTGGCCGCCAAAGGCGTGAAGCTGCAGGGCGGCGGCGGGGCGGAAGCCTCGGGCCTGCACGGCGTGCTGGTGACGCCCAAGGGCCTGACCGGCGGCGCCGACCCGCGCCGTGAGGGCGTGGCCAAGCAGCCCTAGGGGCTGGTCGATCAGGGACTCGGCGGGCGCCATTCGTCTCCCAGATGTCCGAGAGATGAGCGCTGGCTGCGCGTCGGCCTCAAGCGCGCGTGACCAAAATGTTCCTCTTTTGTTCTTGATTAAAAGACTTGGCCGTGCGATGCTTGTTGCGCCATCGATCAGTGCCTAAGCCTGCGCCCCTGGGCGTAGAGCATCGCACCAAGACGCCGGCGCCCAAGTCACTAAGCGCGGCAAGCAGCCGCTAGCCGGCTCTGTGCTCTTTGCGCGAGCCGAACCACTCAATCATGGAGAACGACATGGTGAGCATGCCTCGCGGCAAGCCACAGAGCGTGCCCGATCCTGAGGGCGAACTCTACGACAAGGAGATGGCCCGGCTTAGGGCGCAAAGGGAGGCTGAAGATCGCGGCTTCTCCCCACTGGACGCCGCACAGGGCGCCTTTCGGGACTTCCAGAACGGGCCAAAGATCCAGCGACCCAATGTTGTGGAGTCCTTCATCCCGGTCATCGGACCGGCCTGGGAGGCCGCCGCGGACCTTCAGGACGGAAACTATGGTGGCGCAGCCTTAAATGCCGCGATGGCTGTCGGCGATGCTCTGCCCGTTGGAGTCGCAGCAAAGGGCGTCAAGGCCCTGACGAAGGGCGTCGGGGTGTGGAAGGAGGGATCGTTGACGGCGAATGCGGCACGCGCCGCTCTGAAGAGGCGGAACTACGCGAAGGTGGGCGAAGAGATTCATCACAGCGTTCCGCTAAATGTGATGGGTCGCGGGGATCTAAACTGGAGGAACCACTATGCTTTTCTCAAGGCCCTTCCGCAGGAGACCCATCGAAGACTGACCGGAAGCTGGCACGGCAAGCCGAAGTTCGATCCTATTCGGCGTGTCTGGCATGGCACGACCGATTGGCAGAAAGCCATCCCAACCGGGATTGCTACCTATGTGGCAGATGGCCTTGAAAACCTGACCCGGCCCCAAGAATGACCGAGGCTGGTGTTCGGCCGCCAATGCAACCTTGACAACCCGCCAGACCATGACGCAATTGTTCCCTATTCGTTCTGGATGAGGGGTGGCGGTGAAGACGTCGGAGGCGCGCTTAGAATTTCCGGTCCTGGGAATCTCGGCAGGCGAGGAGCTATGGGGATTTCCGGATTTGCATCGGCTCACGAAATGCGGACCGCAGACTCTGAGGAAAAATCTTCAGGCGGAGATGGAGCTCATCGACGCGGCGGGGCGGCTCTGGATTGTCAGGTCGGTTCGACGGATCGGCAGCGTAAGGCCGCTCCTGTCCCTCCTGCTGATCTCCTGGCCGCCCCAATCGCGAATCGAGCATGAACTCGAGGCGAAAGGGGCGATGTCCATCGAGGATGTGCGACGGCGGATACGCACAACCGTCGAAGCCCATCCGGACTACTATTTCGATGATCCCAGCGAGAAAGAGGAACTCGACGCGCTGTTGGCGCAGGTCGAGCATGCCTCCTCCGTGGCGGAGCTCTATCAATTGCTCGGGCCCGACACGTTCGAGCCTTACTAGGCTGGCGCATCGAAAAGGCACTTCTGGGCCTATCCATCTGCGCCCCGGTATTCACCGGCCTGAGCGGAAGTTGAGAACGCTCTAGATGGTCGGCGGTGGGGCCTTCGGGACGCGCTTGCGCCGGGGCTTGTCCAGCCGCGGCGCCTCGCCCGGCAGGCGCAGTTCGAAGACCGTGCCCTCGGGGCCGGTGGCGGCCAGGCTGAGGTCGCCGCCATGGCCTTGGGCGAGCTCGCGGGCGATGGCGAGGCCGAGGCCCGTGCCGCCCTGCCGCGTCGAGCCGGCGAAGGGCTGGAACAGGCGCTCGCGCGCCCGCTCCGGCACGCCGGGGCCGTTGTCGGCGAGGATGACCAGGCTCGCGCCCTCGGCGACGTTGAGCGCCACCCGCACCGCGCCCGGCGTCGCGCGCTCGGCCTGCTGCTCGATGGCCTGGCGGGCGTTGCGCATCAGGTTGGCCAGGATGCGGTGGAGCTGGTCCGGATCGGCGATCACCTGGTCGGCGGGATCGACCTCGCTTTCGAGCCTCACGCCATCCTCGCCCAGTCGCGCCTCCTCGGCCGCCGCCTCGACCGCCGCCGCCAGCGGGACGGGACGGGCCTCGGGCGCCGGCTCCTGGGTCTTGCCATAGGCCAGGACGTCGGAGGCGAGCTTGACGGCGCGATCCAGGGCCCGCTCCAGGCGCGGCATGGCCTGGGCGACCTGGGGGTCCTTGACCATGGCCAGGCGCTCGGAGGCCATCTGGGCGCTGGTCAGCATGTTGCGCAGGTCGTGATTGATCTTGGCCACCGCCTCGCCCAGCGCCGCGAGGCGGGCGCGGGAATTGAGGGCGGCGCGCAGGTCGGCCTGCATGCGGTCGAGCTCGGCCTCGGCGCGGCCGATCTCGTCGCGGCGGCCGGACGGCTCCAGGTGCGAGGCCGGATCGTCCGGATCGGCGCGGAACCGCTCCATGGCCCGGGTGATCCGCTGCATGGGCCGCACCAGGAAGAGGTTCAGCGACAGATAGACCAGCCCGCCCGCCCCGCCGGCCACCAGCACGGTCAGGATGACGAGCTGCCAGAGATAGCGGGTCATGCGGGTGCGCAGGTCGGCGTCGGGCGCCACGACCTCGATGAAGTCGGCCTTGCGGAAGCGCGGCTCGGCGATCACGCGCACGGCGCGGCCGGGACCGCCCAGCAGGGTCTGGTAGGGCGCGGTGAGCCAGGAGGTGGTGGCCTGGTGGCGCAGGTCGACCAGATAGGGCGCCTGGGCGCGGCGGGGCCCCTGGAGCACCAGGCGGCGCATGCCCTCGGACTGGATGGCCACGGTCTCGACCCCGGCCCCGGTCAGGAGCTGGGAGGTGATCTGGTCGCTGACCACGCGGTCGGGGGCGACCTCGGTGGCGAGCGAGGCGAGCTCGGCGGCGCGGACGCGGTCGAGCAGCCACTGCTCCTCGAAATTGGCCAGGGCCGGCGGCAGGATCAGCAGGCCGGCCATCACCACGAACAGGGCGGTGAGCAGCAGCAGGCGCGCGGAGAGGCCGCCCGGCCAGAAGAAGCGCCGTCCGGATCGCCGCTCTGGCGCCTGAGGCTCTGAGGCGTCGGCCATGGATTCCCCGTACGTCATCCTAGGCCGTTCGGCAACGCGAAGCCCTGCCGTGACAAGCAGTTGGCTAGTCCGCGCCCACCGCCTCGGCGACGTTCCGGAAGCCGTCGGCGCGCAGCCGGGCGGCGAGGTCGCGGCGGATGCGCACGACCAGGCCCGGCCCCCCGAACACCAGGGCCGAATAGAGCTGGACCGCGCTCGCTCCCGCCCGGATGCGGGCATAGGCGTCCGCGCCCGAGCCGATGCCGCCGGCGCCGATCAGGACCAGGCGACCGGCCGCCGCGGCGTGGAAGCGGCCCATCATCGCCTGGGCGAGGCCGGTCAGGGGCGCGCCGGAGAGCCCGCCGGCCTCCCCGGCCTGGCTCGACCTCAACGGCGGGCGCGAGATCGTGGTGTTGGAGACGATGACGCCCGCCAGGCCATGAGCCACCACCGTCTCGACGATGGCCTCGACCTCGCCCTCCTCCAGGTCGGGGGCGACCTTCAGGAACATCGGGACGCGGCCCTGCGCCGGGAGGCGGTCGCGGGCTTCGGCGAGGCGGCCGAGCAACTCCTCCAGCGCCGCCCTGGTCTGCAGGGCGCGCAGGCCCGGCGTGTTGGGCGAGGAGATGTTGATGGTGAAACAGCTGGCCAGACCCCAGAGCCGGGTCAGGCCGGTGACGTAGTCGCCGATGCGGTCCTCGGCGTCCTTGTTGGCGCCGATATTGGCCCCGACGATTCCGGGCCCCTGGCGTCGGACCAGGCGGGCGGCGAAGGCCTCCAGCCCTTCGTTGTTGAAGCCCATCCGGTTGATCACCGCCTGGTCCTCGGTGAGGCGGAACAGGCGCGGGCGCGGATTGCCGGCCTGGGGCAGAGGCGTGACCGTGCCGCACTCCACGAAGCCGAAGCCCGAGGCCAGCATGGGGCCGAACACCTGGGCGTTCTTGTCGAAGCCGGGGGCGAGGCCCACGCAGTTGGGCAGATCGAGGCCGGCGAGCTTCGTCGCCAGCATCGGATCGGCCTGGCGGGCCCGCGAGCCCAGGCCCGCGGACAGCGCGGCGATGGTCACGCCGTGGGCGTCTTCCGGATCGAGGACGTGCAGGCCGCGGGCGACGGCGTCGTGCAGCAGGCTCATGCGAGACCGCCCAGGACCGGGACGCCATCGGCGCCGAGCGGCGCCTCGCGCTCGCCCAGCACCTTGGCCACAGCCAGCGGACCGTACAGGTGCGGGAAGAGATCGCCGCCACGCGACGGCTCCCAGCGCAGGGCTGCGCCGAGATCGTTCGCCTCGATCTCCAGCACGACCAGATCGGCCTGGCCGGCGAAGTGGCGGCGCGCGGTCTCGCCCGCCTGGGGCGCCGTGGAGAAGTGGATGAAGCCGTCCGCCCGATCGACGGCCGAGCCCTCGAACGTACCGGCCGCCTGGGCCGCGCGCCACTCGGCGCGGGTCAGGATCTTGTAGATGCGCCCCACCGCCTACCTCAGGTCCTTGGGATAGAAGAGACCGTCGAGCGTCGCGCGGCCGTTCGCGTCGATCAGGAACACGGCCGCCGAACCGGTGGGGAAGCGCGACTGGACCTTGCCGATCTGGGAGGTCGCCGCGCCGTTCTCGATCAACAGGGCGAGCGCCAGTTCCTGCAGGCCGGGATTGTGGCCGACGACCATCAGGGCGCCGCAGTCCGCGCCGGCCTTCTCGGCGGCCTGACGCACGCGGTCGGGCTCGGCCAGATAGAGCTCGTCCTCGAAACGCGCACGGGCCTTGGGAAAGGCGTCGGACAGCACGCTCCAGGTCTCACGCGTGCGCACCGCGGCCGAGACCAGGGCGATGTCGGGCGCGAGACCCATGTCCGCCAGGGCCGCGGCGACGCGCGCCGTCTCCTCGCGGCCCTCCTTGGACAGGCGCCGATCGAAATCGTCGCCGCTCTCCGAGTCGCGCTTGGCGTCGCCATGCCGAAAGAGGATCAGCCTTTGCATCGTCGCTCCCATAACCCCGCCCGTCATAGCGGGGGTCGGGCCGCGCGCGAAGCGGTTGACACAGAAAGAGCTTGGCGGTCCAAGGCGGGCGGATGGACGACACGGCCGCCGCCTTCACCGAGCGCGACACCGACGGCGGGACCTGGCGGTTTCCGGCCGACCAGCCGCTGCGCCTGGAATCCGGCGCGACCTTCGGCCCGCTGGAGATCGCCTACAAGACCTATGGCCGGCTGAACGCGGAGAAGTCGAACGCCGTCCTGGTCTGCCACGCGCTCACCGGCGACCAGCACCTGGCCTCGACCCATCCGATCACCGGCAAGCCCGGCTGGTGGGAGCAGGTGGTGGGCGCAGGCCTGCCGCTGGACCCCGAGCGCCACTTCATCATCTGCACCAATGTGGTCGGCGGCTGTATGGGCTCGTCGGGCCCGGCCTCGCTGAACCCGGCGACCGGCCAGCCCTACGGCCTCAGCTTCCCGATGATCACCATCGCCGACATGGTGCGGGCCCAGGCCATGCTGATCGAGGCCATGGGCATCGACAGCCTGTTCGCCGTGGTCGGCGGCTCGATGGGCGGCATGCAGGTTCTGCAATGGGCGGCGGACTATCCGCAGAAGCTGTTCTCCGCGATCTGCATCGCTGCGGCGCCGCGCCACTCGGCCCAGAACATCGCCTATCACGAGGTGGGTCGCCAGGCGATCATGGCCGATCCCGACTGGCGCGGCGGCGGCTACCAGCTCGCGGGCGTGCGCCCGGAGAAGGGCCTGGCCGTGGCGCGGATGGCGGCGCACATCACCTACCTGTCCGAAGCCGCCCTGCAGCGGAAGTTCGGCCGCGAGCTGCAGCGCGACGGCCTGAGCTGGGGCTTCGACGCCGACTTCCAGGTGGAGAGCTATCTGCGCCACCAGGGGGCCAGCTTCGTCGACCGGTTCGACGCCAACTCCTACCTCTACATCACCCGGGCGCTGGACTATTTCGACCTGGCGGCGAGCTATGACGGCGTGCTGGCCGAGGCCTTCCGCGGGGCGCGGCACGTGCGCTTCTGCGTGCTGTCCTTCTCGTCGGACTGGCTCTATTCGACCGCCGAGAGCCGCGACATCGTCCGTGCGCTGAACGCCGCCGGCTGTCGCGCCAGCTTCGCCGAGATCACCACCGACAAGGGCCACGACGCCTTCTTCCTGGAGGAGCCGGCCTTCGACTCGGCCCTGCGCGGCTTCCTGGCGGCGCAGGCCGAGAAGCGGGGCCTGGCGTGAGCGCTGCGTTGCGCGAGGACTTCGCCGAGATCCTGCGGCTGGTGCGGCCCAACAGCCGCGTGCTCGACGTCGGCTGCGGCGAGGGCGAGCTCCTGGAATTGCTGACGCGGGAGAAGAACTGCGACAGCCAGGGGCTGGAGATCTCCACCGCGGGCGTCTCGGCTTGCCTGGCGCGGGGCCTGGCCGTGGTGCAGGGCGACGGCGACCGCGACCTCGACCACTTCCCGACCCAGGCCTTCGACTACGCAGTGCTGTCCAAGACCCTGCAGCAGATGCGCGAGCCGCGGCACGTGCTGTCGGAGCTGCTGCGGATCGCCGACCGGGCCGTGGTCTCGGTGCCGAACTTCGGCCATTGGCGGGTGCGCTGGGCGCTCCTGGCGCGCGGGCGGATGCCGGAGACCCGCGCCCTGCCCGACCCGTGGTGGGCGACGGCCAACATCCATCTGTGCACGCTGCACGACTTCATCGCGCTCTGCGACGACCTCGACCTGCGGATCGACGCCTGCGCCGCCCTGGCCGACGGCAAGCCCGCCCGGCCGATCGATCCCAGCCGGGCGATCGAGAACTGGCGGGCGGAGACCGGGTTGTTCCTGCTGAGCCGGCGCAAGCCGCTGGTCGCGCCCGCGGCGCCCACGCCGCGCAAGGACCTGTTGTCTTAGAGGCGAGGCCCGATATTCGATCGATCGGACGTCATGGCCGGGCTCGTCCCGGCCACCCATGATCCCTGTCG